>CAZLRL010000332.1:0-1032 GCA_964561645.1 uncultured Desulfobacterales bacterium | reverse complement strand
CCACAGGCCTGGCCGGGACGGACTGGCCGGAAGTGCTGGCCCAACTGCCCTCCGATTTTCTGGCCCGTCTCCACGATTGCCGGGAGCTGCCCCAGGAGCTCTTTTCAATCCAGGAAGTGGGTCCCCTCCAGGACTTGATCCTGCTTTTGCTCGCGGCCCAGGAAGATTATGAAAAACTGTGCCGCCAGCGCCGGGTGCTGGATTTCATTGCCATCGAGGAAGCCGCCCTCCGCTTGCTCGACACGGAAAGCCCCGGCGAGCTTCTGCTGCGTCTGGACTGGCGCCTTCGGCATCTCCTGGTGGACGAATTCCAGGACACCAGCGCCAACCAGATGGAACTTCTGTGCCGCTTGCTGGCGGGCTGGACCGCAGGGGAGGGCCGCACCCTCACCGTGGTCGGAGACCCCAAACAGTCCATCTACGGCTGGCGCCAGGCCCGCCTGGACCTGTTCCTGGAGTCCCGCCGCGGGCTGCGCTGTGACGGCCAGCCGCTCCTGCCTTTTCAAGCCCTGAATCTCACCACCAATTTCCGGGCCACTCCGGCGCTCATCACCTGGGTGAACCAGGCCTTCGGCGACACGGTCCTGGCTGACCCGGACAAAACCGGGGGGCTTATTTTTCAGCCGGCCACCTGCGTCTCGGCCAAAAACGACGGCCAGGCCCCCTGCCTGGCCCTGTTCGCCCACGAGGACCGAGACCAGGCCCGGGCCCGGGAAGCCCGCTGGCTGGCCCACCGCGTGACCCAGACCCTGGAGGACTTGCCCGACGGCGCCAACCTGGCTCTGCTCCTGTTCGCCCGCACCCATCTGACCGCCTATCTCGCGGCCCTCCAGGAGGCCGGCCTGGTGCCCAAAGTCCGGGAGGGTCTGAAGCTGGCCGACAGCCTGGTGGTGCAGCATCTCCACAACCTGGCCCGGGCCCTGGTACGCCCCCAGGATGATCTGGCCTGGGCCGCGCTATTGGCCGGCCCCTGGAGTGAGCCTGACCTGGCCGGTCTGGCGCCCGCGGCCCAGGCTCCCGGAAACGTCTGGC
>CAZLRL010000331.1:0-3780 GCA_964561645.1 uncultured Desulfobacterales bacterium | reverse complement strand
GGCACCGGCAACATTTCCCTGGCCCTGGCCCGCCGCGGGGCGCAGGTCTGGGGCCTCGACGCCTCCCGGCCCATGCTGGCCCGGGCCCGGGACAAGGCCGAACAGGAGCGCCTGGCCCTCGGCTGGGTTCTGGGCCCGGCCCAGCAATTGCCTTTGGCGGCCCAGAGCTTTGACGGGGTGTGCTGCATTCTGGCCCTGGATTTTATGTCAGACCGGGACCGGGTTTTACGGGAAATGGTCCGGGTGCTGCGCCCGGGTGGCTTTCTGGCCGCGGCGGTGTTGAACCGCTACAGCCTCTGGACCCTGAAGCGGGTGGTGCGGGCCTGGTTTCAACCCTCTCTCTGGCGGGGGGTCCGATTCATCACCCCTAAAGACCTGAAGCGGCTGCTCGCCGGGCAGCCGGAACTGGGGGACATCCAGAGCCGCCAGGCGGTGTATTTCCCTCCCTGGAAGAATTCTCGCCTCCTTCGTTATTATCCTTACCTGGAGGACCTGGGAAGCAGGCTCCGTCTCCCCACCGGGGCCTTTCTGGCGGCCGCGGCCCGGAAGAAAGCTGGCCGATCGATATGAATTGCCATACAAGAAACGAAGCTTTTTGCCCAACCTGTCGCCTGTCAAAAATCTAACCAGATTCTTACATCCACCTCAGGGAACAATCTGAATCCTACGTCTCTGGTAAAGGGTGCAATTTGTTCCCAACCCCTGGGCGGTAATTGCCCCAGCCCTTTTCAATCCGCTCTTCTTCCTCTGGGTGTCAGTTGGCACACTCCTTGATTATAAACTTAGCTAAAAACATTATCCGCGCAGGAAAGGAGTGTGGTGCATATGGGCACCTGTCAAAGCCGTCATGGCGGCAATCAACCGCAACACCAGGAAATGGAAGACGAACCCCAACTCCAGGAGCAGCTCCGCCATATCCGGCACAAACTTCTGGTTATGAGCGGCAAGGGCGGGGTGGGCAAGACCAGCGTGGCTGTCTACCTGGCCCTGGGGCTGGCCAAGCGGGGCTATCAGGTAGGCCTCCTGGACGTGGACCTCCATGGTCCGGACGTTCCCAGAATGTTGCAGATCAGCGGCATGTTCGAGATGAATGCCGAAGGGCAGCTCATCCCCCACCGGTACAGCGACCATCTCCAGGTGGTCTCCATCGAGTGCCTGCTTCATGACCGGGATGAGGCGGTAATCTGGCGAGGCCCCCTCAAGCATAGTTATATCCGGCAAAGTATGTCCCAGGTGAGTTGGGGCGACCTGGACTTCCTGATCATCGATGCGCCGCCGGGCACCGGGGACGAGCCTCTGAGTGTGGCCCAGACCATCACCGGCGCGCAAGCCGTCATTGTCACCACTCCCCAGGAGATCTCCCTGGCCGATGTACGCAAGGCCATCAATTTTTGCCACAAGGTGAATATGAACATTCTGGGGTTGGTGGAAAATATGAGCGGCCTGATCTGTCCTCGCTGCGGCGAGGAAATTCCTTTGTTCAGCAAAGGCGGCGGGCAGAAAACCGCGGCCTCGATGCACGTGCCCCTGCTGGCCAGTCTGCCCTTCGACCTCAGGGTGGTGCAGGGCGGCGATACCGGCAAACCGCTGCTGGAGGAGCAGGATAAAAGCCCCTTCCTGAAGGCCCTGACTCACCTGCTGGATGAAGTGGAGGAGCGCCAGGAACAGAAGCAAGAGGTAGCTACTGCCTCAACAGAGAATACCCTGACCTCGGAGGAAAAAATACCTATGGCAAAACCGGAAACCCATACTTTCAAGGCCGCGGTGCCCGTGGCGGGCGGGTTGCTGTGCAACCATTTCGGCCATTGTGAGCAGTTTGTCGTCATGCATGTCAACGAAGGCCAGATCGGCGCTACAGAGTTCCATGTGCCGCCGCCCCACGAGCCCGGGGTCCTGCCCCGCTGGCTGGGGACCATCGGCGTGAATCTTATCATTGCCGGCGGCATGGGGCAGCGGGCCATAGGCCTGTTCGCCGAGCAGGGCATCCAGGTGATCACCGGAGCCCCGAACCTGGAACCCGAGGCCCTGGTGCAGGAGTATCTGGCCGGAAATCTGGTAACCGGGCCCAACGTCTGTGACCATTGAAGAATTTCTCGAGGTAGCGGCTTCATCCCTATCCATGGCGTCTCCCTGGCGGGGTTAAGGGTATGCACTTTTCTTTGGCATGGAAAATGGCATGAAAACCCTCCTCCTGATTTCCCCGCCAGGGAGTTTTTTGACCAGCGAAGGCGCCAGGATCTTTTAGGCCAAGAACACCAAGCTTTGACGGAAGCCCAAGGAGGTTACCATGAAGATCGCGGTAAGCGCCAGCGGACCCGACCTGGAAGCCGGAGTGGACCCCCGGTTTGGCCGGGCCCCCTATTATCTCCTGGTGGACCCGGAGACCCTGGAATGGGAAACGGTGCCCAACCAGCCCAATCTCCAGGCGGCCCAGGGAGCCGGGGTGCAAGCTGCGGCCCTGGTGGCCCGTTATAAACCGGCCGCGGTCCTCACCGGCCATTGCGGCCCCAAGGCCTTTCATACCCTGACAGCCGCAGGCATTGAGGTCATTGTGGGCGTGGAGGGACCGGTGCGGGAGGCCGTACAAAACTACCGGGCCGGAAAATACCAGGCCGCGGGCGGCCCCAATGTCGCGGCTCACTGGAGATGAAGCCCTGAAAGAAAGAGCGGCCCGAAGAGGCCTGAACAGGAGGAATATGATGATATATGCTCAAGGACCCGGCCAGGGCGGCGGGGGTGGTGGCGCCGGCGGCCGCGGCAGTGGCGGCGGTGGCGGTGCCGGTAGAGGCGGCGGCGGCGGAGGCCGCGGGCAGGGCGGCGGCGGAGGCCGCGGCTTTAGGCCCGGTCCCGGCGGTTCGTGCCTCTGTACGGCCTGCGGTCACAAGGTGCCCCACCAGCAAGGCAAGCCCTGCTTTGAGGAAAAGTGTCCCCAATGCGGAGCCGTAATGACCCGGGAGCGCTAACTTTCTGCCGGGCTTGCGGTGGGGCCCGGATTCCTATAATGAGGTAAATAACCATGCCACGCGACGACAGAACAGGACCCTGGGGGCAGGGCCCGGGCACCGGCTGGGGTCTGGGTCCCTGTGGGCTCGGTCGCGGCAGAGGTTACGGTGGCGGCGTCGGCCGGCCGACGCCGGCCGCGGCCTCGGCCGGGGCGCTTGGGGTTTCGGCCCCGGCGGTTGGGGCCGTCCCCGCTGGGGACCGAGCGCCTCTGGTTACCCCCTTGCCGGCGCGGCTGGTCCCGGTTACGGGGCCGCGCCCCAGGATGAAGCCCTGGCCTTGAGAGACGAACAGGTTTACCTGCAAGGCGAACTGGAAGCCATCCAGCAGCGCCTGGCCGAACTTGAAGCCTCCTGACTAATAACCCTTCCTAACCCCTGCCCGGGCGTAGGCGCTCGGGCAGGGCCCTTAACTGCCCCAGGCATCCTTTGTGAGGAGGCCCGGACGGAGCTCCGGTTGGGTGGACCTGCCGTCAACCCCGGTGAACCGCAAATGAGGCGTCTGACATGACCCTGTCCCCTTCTGATCTGGCCGATTGGCCGCATTTTATCATCCAGAGCCTGGCCGACGGGGTGATCACGGTGGACGGCGATATGCGTCTTACCGATCTTAACCGTGCGGCTGAAAAGCTCACCGGTTTTACCCGTGAGGAAGCTGTGGGGCGGTTTTGCGGGGAGGTGCTCCAGAGCAGTATGTGCGGTCGAGAGTGTCCCCTCAAAATGGCCATGAACTCCGGCGATATCATCTCCCGGGAAGCCGTCCTCACCAACCGCCGGGGGG
>CAZLRL010000330.1:429-3794 GCA_964561645.1 uncultured Desulfobacterales bacterium | reverse complement strand
TCTGCCATCACCTGAGATTTTGGGGGGAAACGATGCGATTTTCAACTTTCATTGATCTCAAGAGCCGCCGGGAACAAGGCAATGTGGCCGTGGAACTGGCCCTGGCCATGCCCCTGTTACTGCTGATCATCGCCGGAGTGGTGGACCTGGGTATGCTGTTTTGGGAAAAGCATGTCCTCACCAACGCCACCCGGGAAGGGGCCCGGGCCGCGATCAAAGCCGTGGATACCGGCACCGCCGTGACTGCGGATATGACCCAGAGCCAGATCCAGCAAGTGGTTCAGGATTATCTGGATAATTTCGCGGTTAAAGATCTGGACGGTTCCGACCTGGTTTTGAACGGCGGCACCTTTTCCTACACCTGGGAGAACACCGCTTCCGGCACGGTGCTCACCGTGGCCCTGAATCAGATCCCCTATCGGATGATGCTGCTGCCCAACACCAGGGCCTTATTCGGGTACACCCGTACCGCCGGAGACGAGGCCTTTTATTTAAACGCCCAAACGAGCATGGCCGCGGAGTGGTTTACGCCGCCAGGCCCCTAGGGCTCGGGAACCTGCTCGTCAGGCGTTCCGGGTGCATAAAACTTACCAAAGGAGGATTTAGGTATGCCCAAAATCCACAACAGCCGCGGCTCTCCCCGCGAGCTCGGGGCCATTACCCCCATTTTGGCCGTGGGTCTGGCCCTGGCCTTGGGACTCATGGCCATGACTATTGATCTGGGCCAGCTTTTTGTGGGGAAGAACGAGCTCCAGAACATCGCCGACGCCGCGGCTTTGGCCGGGGCCAAAAAGCTCATTCAGGCCAAGGACCCCGCCAACCCCTGGCTGGCCGCGGTTTACTGCAGCGAGGCCATTACCACGGCCCAGGCCGTGGCCGGGGAGAACCGCTCCTTCGGGGCCACCATGACGGTTACCGGGACGGATGTCACCCTGGGACAGTGGGACCTCACCACCGGCTCTTTCAGCCGCACCGGCTGCTCCTCCGACCCCCTGAACGTGACCGCCATCCAGGTCACGGTGCGTCGGGACGGCACGGACAATCCCCAATTATCCACTTTTTTCGGCGGCCTTTTGGGAGTGCCCGAGATGAGCACTTCGGCCACCGCGGTGGCCTACCTGGGATTGGCGGGGACCAGTTCCCTGTCCCTTCCCTTCGCGGTGCCCGCCAATTACCCGGCGGGACAGGCCCCCTTTGTGCGCACGACTCCTCTCCTGGACTGGTTTATGCCCCGGCCGGCCGTCGCGGCCGACCCCCAGGAATACACCTGGAAAGACCTGGGAGGCTCGAGCCTGGACACCGAGCGAAGCACCTTCATTATGCCCAAATACTCGGAGCGTACCAGCCTCAGCAAGCTCCAGAAGTACATCAAGGGGCCGAACATGGGAGGGTACCATTATCCCCAGGTGGAGGTGGGCCAGAAGGTGTACCCCATCAGCGAATACCGCTGGGCCTCTAACGTGTACAACAACTTCACCTATCTGAAAAACCGCTACAGCGCGGAAAAAGGTGCCGACGGCAAGTGGCGGGTCACCGCCGCGGTTTACGGCATCGAGAACCCCCTGGCCGCGTTGCCGACCCCCAACTCCTGGCTCGGACTGGCCCAACGCCTGCTGGGGCCGAAGGCGGCCCACGCCTGCGCCTCCTACACCGTGCCTGCGGTCTATGTTCAGGGCTTTGTCACTTTGGACATCACCGAGGTGAGCTGTGAGTCCTCCTGTAAATATTACTCTTACCCGGACGAGCGCAGCTGCTACAACACCTGCTACGTGGACATGGAGGTGCCCTTAAAAGACAACTTCGTGACCACCGATAAAAGCTCCACCACCAACCCGGTGCAACGGGATTATCACGACATGAATCCCATCGCCCACAAGGTGGGGAATTTCGCCTCGGTGCCCTATCTGGTGAAATAACCCCTACCCCCGGAACGGTAGAACACGGGCCGGGCCCACAGGTCTCCTCTATCAGGGAGGCTTTTTCTGAGGGCAGAACATGAAAACGGGACCTAGGAAAGCAACCTCCGGTTGGAGGAAAAAGATGTTGCACAAGTTGCATCGCCGGGAGAACGGCACCGTGCTGCCCCTCACGGCAGTCTATCTGCTGGTGGCTGTGGCGGTCCTGGCGGTGGCCATTGACTTGGGACACATCTTTTTGGTGAAAAGCGAACTGCAACGGGTGGCGGATGCGGCCGCGCTCACCGGGGCCCTGCGCTTGATGACGCCCAGCAGCGGGCCGGTCACCAGTGTGATGGACGCGTCCCTGGACTGCGGCCGAGCCATTACCGCGGCCCAGGCGGTGGCCATGCAAAACGATATTGACAGCGAACCGGCCACCCTGGCCAACATTTCGGTCAGCCTGGGCACCTGGAACGGTACCGATTTCGTGGACACGGGCTGCGCCACTCCCAGTCAGGTAAACGCGGTCCAGGCGGTGGCCAGCCGGACCACCGACGTTTATTTCGGCGGCATTATCACAGGGAGCAATACCATCGATCTGTCCGCCAACGCCACCGTCCTGGTGGGCACGGTGGGCGGCTTGCCCCCGGGATATCCGACCCTGCCCATGGCGGTGGACGCGGACAAGCTGCCGTCCGACGGCGAGACGCTGGTGCTGCAACTCAACCCCACCCCGTTGGACGACGGCTGCTGGCACACCTTTTTCTGGCAGAACCCCAATGCCAGAACCATTCGGGACCTCATCAATGGAGATGTGGAGTCGCCCCTCATCAAGGTGGGGGACCAGATTAAGCCAACGGAAGGGGTGGTCAACGCGGCTCTCCAGGACTTGAAGGCGCAACTCCAGCAGCGGGGCGGCACTTGGGACGTAGTCATGCCGGTGGTCCCGGAGAGTTCGCACACCGGCTGGCTCGAAGTCCTGGGTTTTGCGGCCTTCCGTATGACCCTGGTGGAGGACAGGGGTGGCGACCAGCGGGTTGAATTTGAAACCCTGAACAACAAGCTGGCCCCCACCACCCTGCCGGGCGGCAGCAACAACTATGGTCTGGCCACCGGTTCTCCCCGTCTGGTGAACTGAATCACCCCTGCCGGGTGGGATGGAGAGGTCGGAGAAAGGATATTGGGCGGGAGAACAGACCCCTGGCCTGTTCTGCAAGTGTAAACCGCTGAGTCGGGGGTAACCTGAAAAGTTCTCACTTCAGAGTGAGAAAGCCACCAGGGACCAGGGGCCGGGTGATCGGGGCACCGGCCTTCTGGTCCCCCTTTTTTTCAGCTAATCACGGTGCGTCAGACGCACCCTACAGGAATTTTTATACCTCGTGCCCAAGTTGTACTTGGGCACGCCATCGCTGCCAAGCCCAGCTGGGCTCGAACCAGGCGTTCCCAACCCCAGCTTGGGAACAAGGA
>CAZLRL010000330.1:0-419 GCA_964561645.1 uncultured Desulfobacterales bacterium | reverse complement strand
GCCTTCTGGTCCCCCTTTTTTTCAGCTAATCACGGTGCGTCAGACGCACCCTACTACATGCTGAGAGGGTTGGAGGACCGGGTAGAAATCGGCGGGCAGCGCCCCGCCCTACACCAACTTTGAACCTTGAACTTTGAACCTTGAACTTTTCTTACTCCCCCTCTTCCCAGGCCGCGATTTCCTCCGGCCCCACGCCCCACACCGCGATGCCCGCCTTATCCGCCCGGTCCACCATCTCCTGCCGGTCGAACACCAGGGTCTTGCCCGCCTCCAGGGCCAAAACCTTGGCCTCCACCTCCTGCATGGTTTCGATGGTGCCCACCCCCACCGAGGGCAGATCGAAGCGCAAATCCTGGCCGGGTTTGCACACCTTGACCACCACCGCACCCGGACCCGCCAGGCCGCCCCCCCGCCGGATG
>CAZLRL010000329.1:0-3796 GCA_964561645.1 uncultured Desulfobacterales bacterium | reverse complement strand
GCGGGGCGCACCCGCAGGGCAATGGCATGGCTGCTGACCTGGCGCCGGTGTTTTTCGGCCAGGTTAACCCGGACCTCTCCCACATAGGGACCCTGCTTGATGTAGTAATGGCGCACCAGGCCGTTAAAGTCCATGGGGGAGGTGTTCCCCGCGAAGGTGACGCAGTTGTCCACTTCGGACACGGTGGCCAGATACGAAGCCAGGTCGGTCACGGCCCGCTGGGTGGCCTCCAGAGGGGTATCTTCGGGCAGGTCCGCCACCACCAGGAACTCATCCTTGTTGTCGAAAGGCAGCATTTTCAGGGGTACCAGGCCGACGACCGGCAGAAGCACGGACACCACAAACAGGGCGACGATGGCCAGCAAAAAGAGGCGCCCGGCCCAGGGTTGCTCCAGCAGGGGCTTCATGAGGCGCAGGTAAATCCGGTAGACCCAGGTTTCTTCCAGGACGAAGGGCTTTGCCTCTTTGCCATACTCGTGCTTGAGCAGGTGGTAGGTGGCCCAGGGGGTGACGGTGAAGGCCACCACCAGGCTCATGAGCATGGCCAGGGGCACGTTCAGGGGCATGGGACGCATGTAGGGGCCCATCATGCCGGTGACGAAAAACATGGGAATGAAGCTGATGATGACGGTAAACGTGGCCAGGATGGTGGGGGCCCGCACTTCGTCCACGGCCACCAGGGTGGCCTCCAGCGGAGGATACAGGCGCAGTTGAAAATGGCGGTGGATGTTCTCTACGTCGATGATGGGGTCGTCCACCAGGAGCCCCAGGGACAGGATCAGGGCGAACAGGGTCACCCGGTTGATGGTGTAGCCGAAGAGCATGTTGCCAAAAAGGGTTACGCCCAGGGTCAGAGGGACGGCCAGGGCCACGATGAACGCGGCCCGCCAGCCTATGGCGATGGTGAGGAGCACGGTGATGGAGATCACCGCGATCATGAGCTCACGGATGAGCTCGTTGACCTTTTCGTTGGCGGTCTGGCCATAATTGCGGGTGACCTGCACCTTGATGTGGGAGGGCACGATTTGTTGGCGCAGCGCCTCGATTTTGTCCAACAGCCCTGCGGCCACCGTGACCGCATTGGTGCCGGTGCGCTTGGCGAAGGCCATGGTCACCGCGGGCAAAAAGCGGCTCCGCTCGGGCGCGTGTTCCTCGGCCGCGGGGCCGAAGACGATGCGGCTGACCGCCACCGGCTCTTCAGGCCCGTCGATGATTTCAGCCACGTCCCGGAGATAGACCGGCTTGCCCTGGTGCAGGCCTACCAGCAGGTCGGCCACCTCCCGGGCCGAGGTCAGGAAGGGGCCGGCTTCCACCAGGAATTCTTTATCCCGCCGGGAAAAACGGCCTGCGGGCAGGTTGACGTTGCTCACCTCCAGGGCCTGGGCCACGGCTAAAAGATCCAGGCCATGGCCGGCCAGACGGGTGGGATCGGGAATGACCCGCACCTGGCGCTGCCGCCCGGCCACCACGAAGCTGCGGGCCGTATCCGGGATATTTTGCAGGCGGTGCAGGAGTTCGTCGGCCACCCGGCGCAGCTCGTAGTCGTCGGCCTGCTCGCTGTAGAGGGTCAGGGTGACGATGGGCACATCGTCGATGCCCATGGGCTTCACCACCCAGCCCGTGACCCCGGAGGGCACCTGATCGATGTTGGACCAGACCTTGTTGTAGACTTTCACCAGGGCCTTTTCCATGTCTTCGCCCACCTTGAACTTGGCGGTGACGATGGCGAAGCCCGGTTGCGCCAGCGAATACAGATCGTCCAGGCCCTCCATTTCCCAGAGCTTTTTCTCCAGGTTGATGACCACCAGATTTTCCACTTCCTCGGGGGTGGCCCCGGGCATGCGGATGAGGATGTCGATCATGGGGACCTTGATCTGGGGGTCTTCCTCCCGGGGGGTGGCGATGAGGGCCGCGGCCCCGGCGAACAGGCTCAGGATGATGAAAATGGTGGGGAGCTTGCTGGTTAAAAAAACCTTGACCAGGCGGGCGGTGAGACCGAGATGGACTTCTTCTGAGGGGCGGGAATTTTCAGCGGACATCTCGGCAAATGTTCCTGTTTTTCACCTTATGTTGTTTTAGACCCATTGGGGGTGGTCGGCGCGAGCTTAGATTCTCTTTTCGGCCAGCAGACGTAGGGCGGGAAAGCGAAGCGCATCCCGCCTTCTGTATTCAAGATTTCCCGTGCCGAGGCCAGTTCACCAGAATAATGCCCGCGCCCACCAGAGCGAGCCCCAGCCACAAGGCCGGGGGTGTGGGGTCTCCCAAAAAGACGGCGCTCAAAATAACTCCTACCAGGGGGACCAAAAAGGTGAAACTGGCCACCTGGCTCACCGGGTACCGGTGGATAAGCCAGAACCACATGATATAGGCCAGGAACTGGGCCCCCAGGCTCTGGTAGCCGAAGGCCAGGAGGTCTTCCAGGTAAAACTTTAGAGGATGGCTCCACTCGAAAATGAGGGTGGAGCCAAATAATAAGGGCAGGGAAAACAGCATCATGGGGAAGAGGGTCTGGTAATGGCCCAGCTGCTCTCTGCTGCTCAACCATTTGGTGTAAAGCGCGGTGGCGGAAAAAAACAGGGCGGCCGCGATTTCCATGAGATTGCCCCAATCGGATTCGAGACCGGCAGCCCCGGGGCTCCAGAAGGTCAGATAGACTCCGGCCAGGGCCAGAGTCAAACCCGCGACTTTGCGGAGATTGAGGCGGTCCTGGGTCATGATAAAGTGAGCCCCCACCGCCACCCAGAAGGGTTTGGTGCTGTAAAAGATGGTGCCCCGGGCGGCGTTGGTGAAAACCAGGCCCAAATACAAAAACAGCATCGTAAAGCCGAAGAAAACGCCCAGCAGAACTCCATGCCAGAAGTCGTGGCGGGGAAGCATCACCGGCTCCTTGATAACGCGGGCATAAAGGAAAAGGAGCAGGGTGGCCAAGGCAATGCGGCCCGTGGCGGTCACTAAAGGTGGAATGCCGTGTTCGCTGACCTTGATGGTAGGGATGGAGCCGCCCCAGAGGAGGCAGACCGCCAGCACCACCAGGAAACCGGTTAAGGTCAGAGAACCGGGGCCGTTTTTTTCCGTTGGGCTCATAGGCTTCAATTTCCCGATTACGGCATCAGGATGCGGTCGCCGGGCTGCAATCCCGCCAGGACTTCCACCTGGTCATCAAGTTCCCGCCCCAACTGCACCATCCGGGAGCTGGCGCGGCCGTTTTCCAGCACCTGCACCATGGAAAGCTGGCCTACCTGGCGCACCGCGGCCTTGGGGATCAGCAGGCCCCGGGTCTCGCCCAGGGGAATGGTCAGGCGGGCGAACATCCCCGGAATCAGGCTTGGAGCCGCCAGCCGTTCGGTGCGCACCTTGAAGGTGCGGCTGGTGGTGGTGCTGATGGGAAAGATTTCCATCAACGCGACCTGACCGGTGTAATCCGCGGCCGGGACGCTGAGGCCCACCTGCATGCCCGGGGTCAGGCGGCGGCGGTATTCGTCGTTCACTTCCCCCTCCACCTGAATATTTCCGGGGTTATAGAGCGTGAGCAGGGTCTGGCCGGGTTGGGCCAGATCCCCCACCGCGGCCCGGCGTTCCGCGACCACGCCGTCCTGGGGAGCCCGCACCACGGTATAATGCTTCAGGGTCGCAGCCTCCTGGGCCTGGGCCCGGGCCTGGGCCAGGGAGGCCTGGGCGGACCGGTAGCGGGCTTCCATGGCTTCAAATTCCCGGGGGCTCACCGCGCCCTCCTGCACAAGGCGCTGGTACCGCTGGTAGTCAGCGCTGATGTGCTTGAGCTGGGCCGCGGCCTGGG
>CAZLRL010000328.1:2473-3803 GCA_964561645.1 uncultured Desulfobacterales bacterium | reverse complement strand
CTTAAGGACTCGAAACATTGGCGTGGTTTTAGAGTTAAAGAAATAATCGTATTAAAAATTTTCACCCTCACCCTGACCCTCTTCTTCAAGGGAGAGGGAATAATAAGGAAAAAAATTAATCAACTTTACGTGCGGCATAAAAAAGACAGCCGCGGAAGGGCTGTCATTGCTTTCGCTGTCAGTCCGACTAGGAAGCCAATTCAGAGGAATAGGCTTCCTCGGTCGGCTCTTTTTTCAGGCGGCGGCCGCATTTGGGGCAGAAGGTAAAGTCGGGTTCCAGGGTGTGGCCGCATTGATGGCAGAATTGGTCCCGGATCAGAGAGGGCGGGGAAGGCGGTGGCGGTTCCTGTCGGAAAGCATCCTGGAGGGGCTGGGTCACCTCGGAGCTGGCCTGGCGCATGCGGGCAATGAAGCTGCCCAGTTTGGCGCCGTATTCCGGGAGCTTTTCCGGTCCGAAGAGGATAAGGGCCAGAACCAGGAGTATGAGGATTTCAGGGATTTCAATGCCCACCGCGACGTCCTCGTCAGGCGGCCTTCAGATTGTGCCCGCAATTGGGGCAGAAGGCAAAATCTCCGGTCAACTCTTTGCCGCATTGGGGACAGGCTTGCTTCTGGGTATCGGCAGCCGTGTCCGCGGTCTCGGCTTCCTGGCCCTCTTTGGTGTGGTTCAAGGTCTCCGGTTCGTCGTGGGCCTTCTTGAAGCTCTTGATGGCCTTGCCGATGCTGTCCGCCAGCTCCGGCAGGCGTTTAGGGCCGAAGAGCAGAAGCACAATAACTAAAATGATGAGGATGGGTCCCCAACCGTAGCCGAACATGATAGTGGCCTCTTCAAAAAACGTATTTCCCTGTAATATATCATAAAGACTTGGGCTTAGGCAATTGCCGACCAAGTCCCGCAATCCTGCCGGGGCGCGCCGGGAAAACCGGCTCAGCGGGCAAAGGTGTGGGTTCGTGGCCGTGAACTTATAATTAAAGTTCCGGTGGTGGAATCTTGATTTTCCCAGCACCGGACTATGGTATAATGCATTTATGGCCGAGGAGTTCCGCTGTGGCTATGTGGCCCTGATCGGGCGGCCCAACGTGGGGAAATCCACGCTGCTCAACCGCCTGGTGGGGCAAAAGCTCGCCATCACGTCCCCCAAGCCCCAGACCACCCGGCACCGCCTCCTGGGCGTTTTGCACCTGGCCGGAGCCCAACTGCTTTTTTTCGATACCCCCGGGCTTTTGGACCCCAAGGGCCTGCTCAACGAAAGTCTGGTCAAGGCCGCGCTGACCGCGCTGTCTGAGGCCGACGTGGTGGTGTGGCTGGTGGAGCCCCGCGCCCCGGATT
>CAZLRL010000328.1:0-2463 GCA_964561645.1 uncultured Desulfobacterales bacterium | reverse complement strand
GGCGGTGCTGCCCCGGGTGCGGGCCTTGTCCTGCCCGCTGGTCATCGCGGTCAACAAGGTCGACCTGGTGGATAAACCCCGGTTGCTGCCAATCATGGCGGCGTACCACGACCTTTTCCCGGGCTCCCCGGTGGTGCCCCTGTCCGCGTTGGTGGGGGACGGCCTGCCTGCCCTGGTGGAGGAGATCACCCGCCTGCTGCCGGAATCGCCGCCGCTTTTTCCCGAGGAGCAGCTTACCGACCAGACGGAGCGCTTCCTGGTGGGGGAAATTATCCGGGAGCGCCTTTTCCATCACACCGGCGAAGAAATTCCTTACGCGGTGGCGGTGGCGGTGGAGGAATTCGATGAAACCCAGCGGCCGGGGCTGGTGCGCATCCGGGCCGTGATCTATGTGGAAAAAGACTCGCAAAAGGGCATCGTCATCGGCAAGGGTGGCAGGCTCTTAAAACGCGTGGGCCAGGAAGCCCGGGAGGCGGCCGAGAGGCTTCTCCAGGCCAAGGTATTCCTCGATCTCTGGGTAAAGGTCTGGAAAAATTGGCGTCGGGACCCCCGGGCTCTGCGTCAGTTCGGGTATCAGGTCTGAAATCCTCTGATTGACAATTTTGGTTTGTGAACCAATAATATTTTCAGGGAGACCACGTATCATGTATCATCGCCCGGTTCAGGTCCTCCTGGGCCTCATCCTGGTGCTTGTCAGCCCCAGACCCGGCCTGGCCTTTGAGTTTCTTTGGGAAACCCAAGGTTCTTATGTGCACCAGATGTCCCATTTCCTCTTTGCGGTGGCCATGATCTTTCTTGTTTATGAGATCAGGCGCGGTGAACTCAGAGGCATGCCGGGATTCCGCAGTTTGGTGTGGGCCTGCGGGCTTTTGGCCCTATGGAATGTGGACGCGGTCATCGGCCACGCCCTGGACTGGAGCCTGACCTCCCCGATCATCATGGGACAGGGACTGGATCGCCGGCTCCTGATGGAAAACTGGCACTCCTGGGCCTATTACATCACCAAGATAAATCACTTCCTGTTATTGCCTCCCGCCATGTATTTTTTCTACCGCAGTTTAAAGTGCTTTAGCCAGCGGTCGGAGAGTAAATCCCTATGATGACTCTCCCCCTGCTTCCCCTGTGGCTGATTGAGTATGGCGCCGGCGCGCTGGTGATTGTCCTGACCATCTTGGCCTGGCGTTACTCCCACCGGCTGATGACGGAAGACCCGGAAAACGCGCTGTGGCTTTTCCTCAACTGGCTGGCCCTGGCTTTTATCATTTTTGGCATTACCCACGTCATCTCCCACTTCATCCAGGATCTCATCCGCTTTGAGGGCTCCTCCCACACACTCGTCATGTTGCGGCGAATACTGGGGGGGTTGGACAGTATCGTCTATGTGGCCATTGCCACGATCACGTTGTTTTTCCATAGAATGCGGCGCCTCTATCAACGCATGGAAGAAGACCACCATCATCTGGAGGAGACCAGCCACGAGATCCTGGCCCTGAACCGGGAGATGGAAGCCCTGGTGATGGAGCGCACCATGAGTGAGATGGCCCTGGGCATCGCGCACGGCATTCGCAATCCCCTGCACGTCATCGGGGGTTTCAGCCATCGCCTCCTCAAAAAGACCGACCAGAACGATCCCACCCGGGCCTGGCTCAAGGCCATCGCGGAGGAGGCCAAGCGCATCGAGGACATGGTGGAGCGCTTCGAGACCCTGGCTCAGCGCAAGTCCTCGTTCTTCGCCCCGGAGGATTTAAACGAGATTGTTCGGGCCACCCTGGAGCTTATCAAACCGGAGGTTCGGGCCAAGAATCTCTTTTTGATCCCCGAGATTCACCCGGACCCCTTGATGGGCCGCCTCAACACCCACCTCCTCAAGGTGGCCCTGGCGCACCTGTTGCGCAATGCCATTGAAGCCACCAAATCCCGGGGCACCATCCTGGTGCAAACCGGGCAGGAACAGCATTACGCGGTCCTCATGATTCAGGATACCGGCAAGGGGATGCCGCCGGACGTGGTGGACAAAGTCTTTGTGCCCTTTTATACCACCAAGATCGGGGGCACCGGCCTGGGCATGGTGTTTGTGCGGCAAATCGTGGACGAACACCGGGGGGCGATCAATCTGGACAGCAAGGTGGGACGGGGCACTACGGTGACCATCCGGCTGCCGCTGCGCTTTGTGGAGGCTCCGGGGGTGTCGGGACCGGAGGCGCCCCCCGAACCCCCGCCTTGGGCCAGTGGGGGCCAGCCGGGGTAGGGGTCACGTTAAGAGCGCTCCCTTACGTTTGACCATGGCACCAGGGCCGGAATGATCCTTTTGGCCCTGGAGGACCAAGGATTGCGAGTGGCTGTTCCGGGTCCAGCTATACTGCGGTGTCGCCTAATTAAAATGATTTTCTTTGACTTAAATTTTTAGGCCCAAAGAAGACAAATTTCCCCCCTTTTTTAAAGGGGGGTCAGGGGGGATTTGTC
>CAZLRL010000327.1:1584-3857 GCA_964561645.1 uncultured Desulfobacterales bacterium | reverse complement strand
CTCCTGGGCCAGGGGCGGGGTGTCTTCGGACACGACTTTATCCACCCGGGCCAGAGTGGGGGCCTCCTGGGAGAGGCCGTCAATGAAAAGGTCCAGGTCGGCGGGCGCGCCTTCCACTTCGATGTCCACACCCCGGGAGGTGTTGCGCACCCAGCCCGCCAGGTGGTGTTGTTGGGCCAGCCGGTAGACAAAGGGGCGGAAACCCACGCCCTGGACCAGGCCGGCGACGGTGAGTTTCTTACGTTTCAGGGGGACGGAAGTGGAAAGGGGTTTGGGCATCTGGGGAAAGTCATGCACAAAATTTATTCCAGTATAACATAAAGGTGGGGGAAAATGAGAGGGGAGATGGTTTGGGATGCAAAAGCAAACCTCCCTGAATTTTTTGAACGGAATCATCCGTCGGTGACATAATTATCCCTTAAGTTTTCAGTTTTCGGTATAACTTTTGAAAGACTGGCTGTGGTTCATAGACCTGCTGCCTGGAAAAGATTATAGGGCGGCCCATGGCCGCCGGAATTGGCGTGCACGGCACTCCCTATGATTCGCCAAGCAGGAGCTTGGCGGGCAAGCCGTTCCCAAGCGGGAGCTTGGGAACGAGGATAGGCCTGTCCAACCCAATGACTTTTGCCTTCGAGGATTTGGTGGGCGGTGCCTACCCTACGGACGCAGGTCTTGGGGACCATGAACAGCACAGGTGAGAACACCTGGGCCATCGGCCTTTTCGTTTTTTAAGAGGGCAGGGAGGCCCGGGGGCAACTGCCAGGAAAAGAGGCCAAAGGCGGGATGCGCTCCGCTTTCCCGCCCTACATCTTCTGATGGGAGAAGGGGTTTTTAGTGAATGGACAAAAGAGCCAGAGTTTTGAGAGAAGGCCGAGAGCGCCGCGGGCCGGTGGCCTATTGGATGAGCCGGGACCAGCGGGCCCACGATAATTGGGCCTTGCTCTATGCCCAGCAGTTGGCCCAGGAGCGCCGGGTGCCGCTGCTGGTGGTTTTTTGCCTGGTGCCCGAGTTTTTGGGGGCGGCGTGGCGCCACTATGCCTTCATGCTGGAGGGGCTCGAGCAGGTGGCCCGCGAGTTGGAGGACCATCGGATTCCCTTCCATCTGATCCAGGGTGAACCGGGACAGGTAATCCCCGGGTGGATCAAGGACCTGGAGGTGGGTCTGCTGGTAACCGATTTTGACCCGTTGCGCGTCAAACGAAACTGGAAAAAGCAGGTGGGGGAGGGCTTGACCATTCCGGTGCTGGAGGTGGACGCGCACAACATCGTCCCCGGCTGGGTGGCCTCCGACAAGCAGGAATACGCGGCCTATACGATAAGGCCCAAGATCCATCGGGCCCTGGAGGAATTTCTGACGCCCTTGCCGGCGCTGCAGAAGCACGAGGTTTCGGCGGGGGACCGGGGTACCGGCGTCGAGGTGAAAAAACTCTTAAAATCCTTGCCCCTGGACCGGGAGGTGCCGCCGGTTGAGTGGCTCCAGCCGGGGGAGCAGGCAGCCCGGGAGCATCTGAAGCGGTTTTTGTCAGATAAATTAGCCCATTATGACCAGGACCGCAATGACCCCAATAAGGAGGCGCAATCCGATCTGTCGCCGTATCTCCACTTCGGACAAATCGCCGCCCAGCGGGTGGCCCTGGAAGTCAAGGGAGCCAAGGCTTCCAAGGCCGACAAGGAGGCGTTTTTGGAAGAGCTCATCGTGCGCCGGGAATTGTCGGACAATTACTGTTATTACAATCAGAATTACGATAATTTTGCGGGCTTCCCGGACTGGGCCCAGAAGACCCTCAATGAACACCGGGATGATGAGCGGGAGTATGTGTACTCCCGGCAGGACTTCGAGGCGGCCCACACCCACGATCCCCTGTGGAACGCGGCCCAACTGGAGATGGTGCACCGGGGCAAAATGCACGGCTACCTCAGGATGTATTGGGCCAAGAAAATCCTGGAGTGGACGGCTTCGCCGGAGGAGGCCCAGGAGACGGCTATTTATCTGAATGACCGCTATGAGCTGGACGGGCGGGACCCCAACGGCTACGTAGGCGTGGCCTGGAGCGTGGGCGGGGTGCACGACCGGGCCTGGGCCGAGCGGCAGGTGTATGGGAAAATTCGTTACATGAGCTCTAAGGGGGCGGCGAGGAAGTTCGACGTTGAGGCCTACATCGACAGACAGGGGCAGGGAGCCGGGGAATCTTCTCCGTGAGGCGACGCCGACTTCCCCCGGGGAGAACTTAAGACTGCGGCGGAAACCAAGTTCTCATCCTAAGCGAAGTGGA
>CAZLRL010000327.1:0-1574 GCA_964561645.1 uncultured Desulfobacterales bacterium | reverse complement strand
AAAAACTAGATTCTTTGCTTCGCTCACAATGACAAACGAAGTCAACAGTCTGCTAAATTCTTCGGTCGCAGGGCCCCTTAAGAATGACAATTTTTTCCTTTTGCAAAGCCCTCACTATTTCTGTTCCAAAATCCTGGCGATGTTGGCGGTGCGCTGGCCCATGGTACGCATGGCGTCGAGCAGGGCCAGAAACAGGGGCGCGGCCTGGGGCAGGCAGAGGCCCTCGATGAGCCGGGCTTCGTGCTCGGTGGCGAAATCGTTGCAGTCCTGGGTGAGCCGCTGCCCTTCTTCCAGAACGTAGCTTTTTAAAAAGTCGTTGTCCGTTTTCAGGGTGTCAAGGATGGAGCGCAGGATGCCGGTGAGGCGGTCGAAAAGCTGATTGGCCTGGGACACGGCCTTGTCGGAAAACAGGATGCCTTCTTGCATCTTGCGCCCGAGGGGCTGGGAGAGCTCCAGGAGATTGTCGCCCATCATCTGGAGATGGGTGAGGACGCTTTGCAGGCGAATCAAGGAGGCCCGTTGATCTTTGGACACTTTGCCCACCAGAATGTTTAACTCCTCCTCCAGGGCTTTGATTTTGCGGGCCAATTCCCCATGCAGGTGTTTGAGTTGTTCGAGGCTGGTGCCGCTGTGGCGGTTGAAGGCGTCTCGGGCCGCGCCTACCATGTCGATGAGTTGGGCGAAGACGGGATTGAACTTTTCCCGGGTGGCAAGTTCGTCCATGATCGGCCCTCCTTCTGAGGTGGATATATTTTAATAATGGGAACGATGGAGACGGGAATCAAGGGGTGGGAAAGGATGGGAATTTTTGCTTAATTTTTCAGGGCAGAAGGGCACAGCATATTCTCTCTTCAGGACCTCTTGTATGGTTTTCGGTTTTCAGTTTTCGGGTTTCCGGTAAAAAGAAATAAGATTATCCACGACTATATCGCCTGTTGATTGTTGCCGGCGCTGAGTTTCAGGTGTCATTGAAAGCGAAAACAGGTAGCGGGCGTCGGCCTGCCATTATGAAGGAAAATATGGTGGAGCAGGTTTTCATCGCTAGGTTGGCGCAGGCTTAGCCTTGCGGCTATATTTTACGAGAAGCGGTTTCTGGATAGCGGACACTACAAGCTGTTGCAAAACCTATTTTTCTGTCATCCTGAACGCAGGGACTTATTGAAAAGACTAGATTCTTCGGTCGCTACGCTCCCTCAGAATGACATTTTTGCTTTGGCAAAGGTCGCAAATTAAAGGTTGGGCGGAGAGCTGGAAAAAAAGCAGGGGCCCGGGACCCGGACCCCTGTCTTATGATGCACTGATAAAATCAGCGGTTAAAAGCGTACCTGCTTGAAGCGCTCGGTGCGGACCTTTTCGCTGGCGCCGCCCGGAGTGGCGGTGACCAGGGCCTTGACCGCGCTCACCCGGGCGCTGGTCAGGGGATGGGAGCGGAAAAAGCCGCCGCTGCCGCCTTTGGACTGCAGCCGCTCGAGGATGGCGGCCAGGGCGGCGGGATTATAGCCGGCCCGGCTCAGGGTGCTGATCGCGGCCCGGTCGGCGCTCTCTTCAGCTTTGCGGCTATAACCGTTGACCAC
>CAZLRL010000326.1:0-3860 GCA_964561645.1 uncultured Desulfobacterales bacterium | reverse complement strand
CATCTCAGACAAAGGTAAGCCAGCGCTGATAGGTGGGATTCCGACCCTTGACCACGTCGAAAAAGGTAGACTGCAGTTTTTCCGTCACGGGGCCGCGGGTGCCGGCTCCGATGACGCGGCCGTCCACTTCCCGCACCGGGGTGACTTCGGCTGCGGTGCCGGTGAGGAAGGCCTCGTCGGCCAAATAAAGGTCGTCCAGGGAAAATTTCCTCTCCCGGACCGCGATCCCCAAGTCCCGGGCTATGGTCAGCAGCGCGTCCCGGGTGATGCCCGGCAGGATGGACGTCAGGGGCGGCGTGCGCAGGAGGCCGTCTTTGACCATGAAGATGTTTTCCCCGGAGGCCTCGGAAACATAGCCCTCGGTGTCCAGTAACAGGGCCTCGTCATACCCGGCCTGCAGGGCCTCCCGTTTGGCCAGGATGGAGTTGACATAGTTGCCCACGGTTTTGGTCTTGGTCATCATGATGCGCACGTGATGGCGGGTGAAGGCGCTGGTTTTGAGGCGGATGCCTTTTAAAAGGCCCTCGTCCCCCAGGTAGGCGCCCCACAGCCAACTGATGATGGAGACCCGGATGGGATTGTCCCCGGGATTCAGACCCATGGCCCCGTCGCCGATAAAAACCAGGGGCCGCAGATAGGCCTCCTTCTGCTCGTTTTTCCGTAAAATTTCGACGCAGGCGTCTTCCACCTGGGCTTTCGGAAAGGGGATAGTCAACTGCATGACGTGGGCCGAGTCGTACAACCGCTGGATGTGCTCCTTGAGACGGAAGATGGCGGTGCGGCCGTCCTGGCAGTGGTAGGCCCGTATACCCTCGAATACCCCCAGTCCATAGTGCAGGGTGTGGGTCAGGATGTGCACTTTGGCTTCATCCCAGGGGATAAAGTCGCCGTCCAGCCAGATATACTTCGCCTTCTCCATCGTCGGTCACTTCCTTCCAGAAATAGATGAAATTATTTACCTCACCAGCCCCGGTATGTCAAATGTCTTTGCGGGAACTGACGAGAATCCTTGTAGCCTTCAAAAGTTGAATGACTGGTAAATCCTTCTTTTTATCCTTGAACCGGTGAACTTATCCGGCTGTTTTTCCGGCAGCCGCAGCCCTAGGGGCGGTGGCTCAGGCGTCTCGCCTGTGCGGGTCGGAAGCGGAATTCCTCCACTACAAAGTGAATTTTCTATCGGATTAACTTTGAACTTTGAACCTTTCCACAGCCTCAAAAATACTCTTGCGTCACGGAAAGCATTTCGCCGAGGTCCCCACAAGAGTTTTCATTGCAGGAAAATCAACTTTTCCGATAAGATGGAAAAAATTATTGGCCAATCACTTCTTCTGGATCTTCCATGTCATCTCCTTTGAAAGTCGGAGTCGTCGGCGTGGGGTATTTGGGTCGCTTCCACGCCGAGAAGTATGCCAATCTACCGGACACCAGGCTCGTGGGCGTGGCCGACCTGGCCTGGGGGCGCTCCCGGGAAGTGGCCAAAGCCCTGGGCACTGAGGCCTTTGCCGACTACCGCCTGCTTTTCCCTGAGGTCGAGGCCGTAAGCATAGCGGTCAACACCAGGGACCACCACCTGGTGGTGCGGGAGGCCCTGGAAGCGGGCCTGCACGTACTGGTGGAAAAGCCCATCACGGCCACCGTAGCCGAAGCCGACGACCTGCTGCGGCTGGCCGGCAAACACGACCGTCTGTTGATGGTGGGCCATCTGGAGCGCTTCAACCGGGCCATGGCGGAACTGCATGCTCTGGCCACCACTCCCCGCTTCATCGAGAGCCACCGTCTGGGCTTTTTCAAGGAACGGGGCACCGACGTGGATGTGGTCCTGGACCTGATGATCCACGATCTGGATCACGTCCTGACCCTGGTGGACTCACCGATCACGGAAATTCGGGCCGCGGGCATCTCGGTGCTCACCTCCACCGTTGACTTGGCCAACGTCAGGCTGGAGTTTGCCAGCGGCTGCATCGCCAATCTCACGGCTTCCCGCATGTCCCTCAAAAGCATGCGCCGTTTCCGTCTTTTCCAACCGGATGCCTATCTGGCGGTGGATTTCGAGGCCCAGGAACTCACCGTAGCCCTGCGCCGGGAGGGTGCCACCGGGCTCATTCCCGGGGTAGCCCTGGACATCAAAAACTTCCCCCCGGAGGACGTGCTTTTAAAGGAAATCCAGGCCTTTGTGCACTCGGTCCGAAACGGGGCGCCCGTCCCCGTCAGCGGCGCCGACGGCCGGGCCGCCCTCAAATTGGCCACCGATATCATCGCGGCCATGCGCCAGGCCAAGGTGTAATACAGGTTTTCGGTTTTCAGTTTTCAGTAAAATCCTTTTAATGAGCGGCCTCATGGCAAAGGGGCGCTCCCTATTTTTAGCCCTCTGACCCTTTGTAGCTTGATTCATCAAGCCCTGAGCGCGCCGGGCCTGGTGCTCCTGCATTATTTGGATTAAGATTTTTTTCTTTGAGGAAAGCTTATGCCTTATGTAAATATCAAGGTGACCAAAGAAGGGGTATCTCTACAGCAAAAAGCTGAACTTATCCGGGGTGTTACCCAATTGCTGACGGATGTCTTGGGAAAAAACCCCGCCACCACGGTTGTGGTCATCGATGAGGTCGACACCGATAATTGGGGAATTGGCGGGGAAACCGTAACGGTGCGGCGGCAAAGGGGGCAATGAAGAGGCTCAAACGGTTCTGGTGCAAAAACCCCAAAAGAACGACGAAGTTGGAGAAAAGCAAGCCCCACAAACCGCGTCGTGGCTCATGGTCCCTCGGTTCCTTCAAAATCATGCCAAACCTGGTGGCACAGGCGTCTCGCCTGTGCTTGTTGGCGCGTGGTTGCTAATTGATGAGGACTTTCTCCAGGAGCAATTTATGGCGCGTAAGACGCCCTATAGGGTCTTTGAACTTTGAACCTAGAACTTTTCCAGGCAGACAAGGAGCGCTTTGACTGCGGCAACCCACAACAGCCCGGACTTAAATTCTAGTCCCACCATACTCATCATCGCCGGCGAGGCCTCCGGCGACCGTCATGGCGCCCGCTTGGTGGCGGAAATCCGGCAGCTGCTCCCCCAAGCGCAATTCCTGGGCATCGGCGGAGAGGCCCTGGCGGCCCAGGGAGTGGAGCTGCTGGCCCGGGCCGAAGACCTGGCGGTGGTGGGGTTAACCGAAGTGGCGGCGCGGTTGCCCGCGGTGATCGGGGCCTTGCGGGAAGTAAACCGGGTGCTTCGCCAAGAATGTCCGGCCCTGACCATCCTGATAGATTTTCCGGATTTTAACTTTCTGGTGGCCCGGCTGGCCAAATGGCGGGGTGTAAGGGTGATGTATTACATCAGCCCCCAGGTGTGGGCCTGGCGCCGCCACCGGGTGCGCACCATCGCCCGCTACGTGGACCGCATGATAGTGATTTTCCCCTTTGAAGAGGATTTTTATACGCAGCGGGGCGTCAAGGTCACTTTTGTGGGGCATCCTTTAATGGAGGCCCTGCCGGATTTGCCGGACCGGCGCACGCTCCTGACGGATTGGGGCCTGGACCCGGACCGCTTCACCCTGGCCCTGCTGCCGGGCAGCCGGGGCAGCGAAATTGAGCGCCACCTGCCTGTCATGCTGGCAGCCGCCCAGTTCGTCAGGGAAGCCCTCCCCGAGGTCCAGTTCCTCCTGCCCCTGGCCTCCACCGCGCCCCGAGGTTTGGTGGAGGGTATGGTAAGGAAGTTTTTGGGGGAGGGGGGTTCCCACGGGCTGGAAGCCCGTGCTACGGGGGGCCGACGGCCCCTGCTCCCTCCCATCGGCACCCTCCCCCAACCCCGTAACCCGGGAGCACAGGCTTCCAGCCTGTGCACACAGGCAAGATGCCTGTGCTCCCGATAAGAT
>CAZLRL010000325.1:0-3870 GCA_964561645.1 uncultured Desulfobacterales bacterium | reverse complement strand
CTTAGCCTCGCGGCTACATTTTGCCAGAAGCTCAGGAGTTAAGGGCATAATCGGATTTTATTATTTATGCCGAGGGCGATCGAAAGCCAACAATTGACTCGGCGCGATCACTACTTACTGATAACTACTTACTGTTTACTGGTCACGGATCACTACACAAAGGGGTAGCTTGAGGGAGGGCAGAGGCCTCGAATCCCTGGCAATATCGACCGGCCGGAACCCTAGCCCCGCTCCTGGAACTCATAGCGCGCCGCGATGGGCATCCTCCGCCCCATGCCGAAGGCCTTGGAGGTGACTTTCAGGGACGGCGCCGACTGCCGGCGCTTGTATTCGTTTTTATCAATGGCCTCGATAACCCAGCGCACCGTTTCGGGTGGAAAACCCTGGGCCATAATGTCCTCAAAAGAATGGGCTTCCACCATATAAAGCTCGATAATCCGGTCCAGGATCTCGTAAGGCGGCAGGGTATCCTCATCCTTCTGGTCCGGCCGCAGTTCCGCGGACGGGGGCTTGTTGAGAATGCTGGTGGGGATGATCTCCTGCTCCCGGTTAATATAATGGGCCAGTTCATACACCATGGTTTTGGGCACATCGCCGATGACGCTCAGGCCGCCGCTCATGTCCCCGTACAGGGTGCAGTAGCCCACGGACAGCTCGCTTTTGTTGCCCGTGGCCAGCACCAGGTGGCCGAACCGGTTGGACAGGGCCATGACAATATTGCCCCGGATGCGGGCCTGGATGTTTTCCAGGGTCACATCCACTTGGTCCACGGTGAACTGCTTGCGCAAAGCCTCCAGATAAGCCTGGTAAACGGGGTCGATGGGGATCACCCGGAACAGCACTCCCAGGTTGCGGGCCAGTTGTTCGGCGTCGCTGAGGCTTTCCTGGGAGGAATACCTGGACGGCATGGCCACTCCCATGACGTTCTCCCGGCCCAGGGCTTCCACGGCCAGGGTGATGACCACCGCCGAGTCCACGCCCCCGGATAGTCCCACCACCGCTTGGCTGAAACCGGTTTTATGCAAATAATCCCTTAATCCCAGGATCAGGGCCCCCCGCAGCGCGGCGATGGGTTCCTGGGGCGTGTAAAGACCGGGAGTGCCGGTCTGGGCGGTATCCACCGTGACCACGGCTTCCCGGTAACCCGGCAGGGCCGCCAGCGGCTTCCCCTGGCCGTCAAACGCGTAACTATTGCCGTCGAAGATGAGCTCGTCGTTGCCCCCCACCTGGTTCACGTGCACCAAGGGCACGCCGAATCTTTGCGCATGAGCTTCCATGAGGCGGTAGCGGTATTCGTCTTTCCCCACCTGGTAGGGAGACGCGGACAGATTGACGAACACGGTGGCGCCGTCCTGGGCCTGGATCTCGACGGGATTGCGGTCATAAAAGCGGCGCGACCAGGACTCCTCCCCGCCCCAGGCGTCCTCGCACACGGAAATCCCCAGCTTTGCGTCCTTGAAAGGCACTACCCCAACTTCCGCTGCGGGATCGAAGTGGCGGGCTTCGTCAAACACATCATAGGTCGGCAGCAGGGACTTGTCCTGGTGAACGAGCAGTTCCCCCTGGTAGAACAAAAATGCCGTATTGGCCAGGCCCTTGCCGCTTTCCCGGGCCGTGGGCCGGGGCGCGCCCACCAGGATGCCCAGATGGGGGTATTCTTTGGACATCAGGGCCACTTCCTCCAGGGCTGCCTGGACTCTCTGGATGAACGCCGGGCGCTCCAGTAAATCCCGGGGAGGGTATCCCGTTATGAACAACTCCGAAAAGACCACCAGATCTGCGTCCCCCGGACATTGGTCGATGGTTTCCCTCAACTTGGTCAGATTGCCGGAAATATCCCCTACCACCGGGTTAAGCTGGGCCATGACAATTTTCATAGGACGGTCCTTTGTGATCAAAGAATGGCCTGGGGTCTCGCCTGTGCGAGGCCGGAGGGATAAACTGCCCAATATTACTCAACAACCATAGGGCGTGCCGTGCACGCCGATTCCGGCGGCCACGGGCCGCCCTATAATCTTTAATCTTGTCCAGGTCGAGAGGTTTTACAAATAGCCTTCAGATACCTGAGGTTCGACCGCATAAGACTGGGATGGATTTTAGCAGACTTCACCCGGGGAACCAAGCAAACAATGGTTCTAAGCGGCCCGGCGACCGCGGCGGCCCTGCCCTGCCCTCCCCTTTCCTTGACAGCCGCTGTCCCTCAAGATAAAAACCATAAATCACCTGGAATCAGCCAGGTGCCAATTGACTTCGAACTTTGAACCTTGAACTTTGAACTGATATAAGCAGGAGAAACCCGTGTATTGGGACCAAGCCCTGGAAACCCTGAAACCCGACCAGTGGCGGGAGTTGCAATTGACGCGCCTCCGGGAAACTTTGCAGCGCGCCGCCCGGAGCCCCTTTTATCAGGAGCGCCTGGCAGAAGCACAAGTGAGCGCCGCCGACCTCCAATCTCTCGAAGACCTTCACAAAATCCCCCTGACCACCAAGCAGGACCTCCGGGCCCGGGGCCAGGACATGCTCACCGTGCCCCTGACCGAACTGGTGCGCCTCCACGCCTCCTCGGGCACCACCGGTCAGGCCACGGTGATTTATTACACCCGCGCCGACCTCGAGGCCTGGGCGGAATTGCTGGCCCGCTCCATGTACATGACCGGCGTGCGGCCCGGCGACGTCTTCCAGAACATGATGGGCTACGGCCTGTTCACCGGCGGGTTGGGGTTTCACTACGGGGCCGAGCGCCTGGGCTGCCTCACCATTCCCGCCGGGGCCGGCAACAGCAAGCGCCAGATTCAGCTGCTGCGAGATTTCCAGACCACCGCGGTCCACATTATCCCCAGCTTTGCGCTCTATCTGCTCAACACCTTTGCCGCGGCAGGCGTCGACCCCCGGGACCTGCCCCTGAGGATCGCGTTCATCGGCGCCGAACCGCACACCGAGGACATGCGCCGGCGCATCGAAGCGGCGTACGGGCTCAAGGCCTACAATTCCTATGGCTTATCGGAAATGAACGGGCCGGGGGTGGCCTTCGAGTGTCCGGAGCAAAACGGCCTGCACGTCTGGGAGGACGCCTATCTGGTGGAGGTGCTGGACCCGAAGACCCTGGAGCCCGTCCCGCCGGGGGTGACCGGCGAGTTGGTGTTCACCAACCTCACCCGCCAGGGCATGCCGCTCTTGCGCTACCGCAGCCGGGACCTGGCCTCCTACGATGACAGTCCCTGCCCCTGCGGCCGCACCTGCCGCCGCATTTCCCGCCTCCAGGGGCGCACCGATGACATGATCATCATCAAAGGGGTCAATATCTTTCCCATGCAGATCGAACAGGTGCTCCTGGCCCTGCCCGAGGTCCACACCAATTATCTGGTGGAACTCACCCGGGAGAATTTCAATGATCAGATGGTGGTGAAGGTGGAGGTCCAACAGGACATCTTCCGGGAGGACCTGAAGTATCTGGTCACCTTGCGCAAACGCATCACCGAGGCCCTGAAAACCGAACTTCTGGTCACCCCCCTGGTGGAACTGGTGGAGCCTAACACCCTCCCCCGCACCGAGGGCAAGGCGTTGCGCATTGTGGATAACCGCCAGCAATAAGCTGTAAAGCCATAAGCAATAAGCTTTAAGTAATAAGCTTTAAGCCAAAAAGGACCAATGTAGGGCGCGTCTCACGCGCCACAATGGTTTAATTCCTTTAATTTCCACCCTTTTTCTAATGGGGGTTAGGACAGTAGTTTACAGTACGAAAATTGCTTTACAATAAACTTGGGTGTTTCTCTGGGAGATTATCACAAATAATCAAGGAATTACGTAGGTGGGCTCTGCCCACCGAGATTCTGGGGGACAAAAAACCCTAATTTATGTCCCCAGGGATCA
>CAZLRL010000324.1:0-3880 GCA_964561645.1 uncultured Desulfobacterales bacterium | reverse complement strand
CGCCGCTTCGTCCCCGATGAACTTTTCCCGGATTTTTTCCGGTCCCAGGAAGGTAATGTCGCCGCAGGCACACGCCGGGCATTCCGCCCGGACTCGATATTTTTTCTTGGACATGAGCTCCTCCTCAGTGGGGAATAACCTCTACCAGCAAGTATAGTCATTTTAACCTGGCTTGCAAAGATTTCCTGAATCGGCGCGTGAATCCAGCCCGGTTCGGCGGCGAAAATTCTTTGACATTCAGCTCCCCAGGCGGTATCGTGCGCCTTGATAAAGCTAGTCTGTCATTTTTTTGACACTGGAGGAGAATATATGCGCAGTCCGGGCTTTCGAGGTACCTTCCTGGCCTTCCTGGTCGTTATTGCCCTTGTGTGGCCCAGGGCGCCGCAGGCGGCGCAATTCGACATCGCGGATTCCCCTTACCATCTCGGCTTGCGCCTGGCTTACGGCCATCATCTGAAAAGCCCACCGGTGCATCTGTACACCCTCCTGCCCCGCTGGGGCATTTTTCTGGTCCGCCCCCACACCTCGCCGCTGCCCGGCGGCCTGGGAATTTCCTTCGAGTTGGAGGGCATTCTCAGTGTGGCCGACGCCGAAGACACCGGTTGGGAAATCGGCATTACTCCTATGCTCAAGTTCACCCTGCCCCTGACCCCCGGGCTGCATCTGTTCCTGGAAGGAGGGGCCGGGATCATCGGGGAGAATTTTAACAGTCCCGCGGTGCCCCACGCCTTCAATTTCACGCCCCAGGTGGGAGCCGGGGTGGACCTGGCCCTGACCTCGCGCCTGGGCCTGACGCTGGCCTACCGGTTCCGCCACTCCTCCAACGCCGGGATTTATGAAGAAAATCCGGCCTTCAACGTGCAATTCTTCCAGGCCGGCCTGATCTACTACTATTAATTGGCCCCCCCTAAACTTTTTTTTATTTTTACCCTCAAGCCACTTGACAAGGCAGTAATAATTATTATTTAATATTTATAATTATGAATACTCTGATCCAAAAATTACGCTCCCGGCATATATCCGTAACACCTCAACGGGTGGCGGTGTTGGAGACCCTGGAGTCCCGCCGCGATCATCCCAATGCCGAGCAGATATTCCAGGAGGTTCGCCGGCAGATGCCGGCCATCTCCTTCAACACCGTGTACAAAAGCCTGGAGGTGTTTTGCCAGAAAGGTCTGGTCATCAAAGTCAACCCCCTGCACGAGGTGGCCCGTTACGATATTGACACCCAACATCATGCCCACCTCATCTGTCGCCAGTGCCACCATATCGTGGACCTTCCCGATGAAGCCGCGCCCTCTCCTGTCTTGTCTGAGGAGGCCCGAGCCGGTTTTCAGGTGGAACGGTACTCGCTCACCTTCTGGGGACTTTGTCCCCAGTGCCAAATAACCTAAGAAAAAAACCAAGGAGGAAGGACTCACATGCCTACGGAAGCAGGACAGGTCTATCTGTGCAAGATTTGCGGGAACAAGGTCAAGGTTGTGGAAGCGGGCGGCGGCCAGTTGGTTTGTTGCGGCGTCCCCATGAAGCTGCAGTAAGGTAGGAGGATGATTATGGATCGAACCACCAAAGATCTTATGGAGGCTTTTGCCGGTGAATCCCAGGCCAACCGGAAGTACCTGGCCTTCGCGGCCAAAGCCGACCAGGAAGGCTACCCGCAGGTGGCCCGGCTTTTCAGGGCCGCGGCCGCAGCGGAAACCATCCATGCGCACAATCATCTCCGGGCCTTGAAGGGCGTTAAATCCACCCAGGAGAATCTTGAGGAAGCCATCACCGGCGAGATACATGAATTCAAGGAAATGTATCCCGGCATGATCGCCGCGGCCAAGGACGCGGGCAATAAGGAAGCGGAGCGCACTTTTTCCTATGCCAACGAAGTGGAAAAGGTGCACGCCGAGCTTTATCAAAAGTACAAGGACGCCATGGAAGACAAGAAAATGGTGGACTTCTACATCTGCCCGGTCTGCGGCTACACCGTGGAGGAGGAGCCGCCGGAGAACTGTCCGGTGTGCGGCGCCAAAGGCAAGGTGTTCAAGAAGATTGATTGAGCAAGTTGCAGGTGAATTTTGGGGGAAAGGGGGCCAGGGGTCAGAAGCCGCGCTCTACCGGGGTCTGAGACCCCTGCCCCTTTCCCAAACCCTGACTACCCCTTCCTTGAAACCAGTAATCAGTAATCAGTTATCAGAAAGCGCGACCCGGTCCCTTTTCCTGACCCCGGTCACTGATTACTGATCACTGACCACTGAACCAAGCCCCCTCCCCCACCCTCTTCTTGCCGCAATTTCTTCAGGGCCGCGCTGGCGGCCTGCTGTTCGGCCTGTTTTTTGGAGGGGCCTTCGCCCCGGGCCAGGGGTTGGTCCCCCAGGCGCAATTCCACTTTAAAGCGGCGGGCGTGGCTGGGGCCGGTCTCCTCCAGGAGATGGTACGTGGGGGATAGCTTGTGGCGGGCCTGGATCAGCTCCTGGAGCGCGGTTTTGGGGTCCTGCCAGGTAAGGGGGCCCTGGCGGGCCAGGACCGGGGCAAACCAGCGGCTGACCAGGCTTTGAGCTTTGGCAAAGCCGCGGTCCAGGTAGGCTGCGGCCAGGACCGCTTCCAGGGCGTCGGCCAAGAGCGACGGTTTTTCGTGCCCCGCCTGGCGGGCCTCTCCCCGGCCCACCAGGAGATAATCCCCCAGGCCGAGGCTGCGGGCCACTTCGGCCAGTTGACGGGCGTTCACCAACGCGGCCCGGCGGCGGGATAGTTCGCCCTCCGCGGCGGCGGGAAACATCTCTACGAGGAGGTGGCTGATGGTCAGGGCCAGGACCGCGTCCCCCAGAAATTCCAACTGTTCGTTGGAGGGCCCGGCTTCGGGGCGCTCGTAGGTATAGGAACTGTGGCGCAGGGCCTGGTCCAGGAGGCCGAGGTCCTTGAACCGGCAGCCCAGGCGCCGGGCCAGAGCTCTCAGGTTCTTTTCCCGGGCCGCAGGATTGACCGGGTTTGGTTCTTTCTTGGTCACGGATATTTCCGAAGATAGTGTCAGGGTGGTTTAAATCTCATCCAGCCAATTCTTATTCTGGGTATATTTTATCATTCCAGTCACAAAAATTCCCTCTTCAGGTTTTGGACCCTTGCTGCAGTCATTTTCCTAAAAATATTAAAAAAGAAATTGTAGGGCGGGCGTCTCGCCCGCCGGCCGCAAGGCTCCGAGCCTTGGCGGGCGAGACGCCCGCGCTACGGCAAATGGGACCACACACACGGGCCGCCTGTGTATCAGGCTCAATTGGATTGGTAATAGAGACCGCGGCAAAAATCACTTTGGCAACCTCTAAGAACTTTGCAATGATTCAATATATTGTAGAGCAGAGACGTAGGGCGCGTCTTAAGCGCCAAAATGGTGCGTAAGACGCACCCTACATTATCACTGCTCAGTAAGTGTCTTTAGGCGGTCAGTTCCTGGTGGGGCGGCCGTCCCTGGCCGTCCACGGTCTGGCGGGCACGGAGGCCCGCCCCACCGAAATTTTGTAGGGCGGGCACCGCCCGCCGATTTCTCATCGGTTCATAAATGCGAAAGGCGGAACTGGCTTCGCTTTCCACCCTTCACTTTCGCCCTCAAAATATCTCTGGCAAGGCATGTCTTGGGCCCCAAAAGTGGTGCATAAAAAACACCTTACATGTTCCTGATGGATTTCAGAACCACGCACGGGTGAGGCCACCGGTGCCACCGGGCTTTTCATGATTTTTAAAAGAGAGGCCACAAACTGGAGGCGCCTTGTTTTCAGGTGATAATTCCAATACCAAGTTGCTGTCATACAGGTAAAAAAATGTAGCCGCGAGGCTAAGCCTGCGCCTGGGCACGGCAAGCCGTGCCCCTACAGTAAAATTACTTGTCTGACGGCAACTT
>CAZLRL010000323.1:0-3891 GCA_964561645.1 uncultured Desulfobacterales bacterium | reverse complement strand
TTCCAGCCTGTGCCAGCGCAGGCTGAAGCCTGCGGCTACATTTTGCAAGAAGCTCCATAGTCAGAATTTTCTTTTCGCCTTTTTACCTCTTCGCCTTTTCCCCTCTGTTCAATTGCTCTGGCCCCCTCCCTCAAACACAGTCGTTTCCTCCTCATTCGCTGTAATTCCGGATGACCCAGACACTCCCCAGAAAACAGGCCGCGCCATAGAACAGGAGAATGCCCAGGGAGACCAGGCTCTGGAGGCTAAACTGGGGGTGTCGCAAGAGCAGATTGGTGTGGGTCAGGGGCAAAATCCAGATGAAATGCCGCAGCGCTGCCGGAATTGTATCCAGGGGGAAGAAGGTGCCGCAGAAAAAGGCCATGGGCAGGATGAAAAAATTGCTGAAGGTGGCGTTGTCTTCGTGAGAGCGGGATTTCATGCCCACCACCACCCCGAACGCGGCAAAAGTGAGGCAGTTGAGCACCAGGGCCGCGAAGAATATGGGGTTCAGCCACACCTGGCCGCCGAACAAAAGACCCAGGACCAGGAGCAGGGACGAGGCTAAAAGCCCCCACAAAATGCCGGCCAGCACCTGGCCCGTGACGATGGCCGCGGGGCTCACCGGGGCCTGCAGGTAGATCTGGAGGGTGCGGAAATGCAAACGGCTCACGGTGAGGTTGGTGGAAATCCAGGTGTAGGCATTCATCATGGAAGTGACCGCGATCAGACCGGGGAGGAGAAAATCCAGGTAGTTAGCGGACCCGGCCACGGACACCTGGCGCCCCAGGCCCAACCCGAAGGCCACCAGGTACAACAGCGGCGTGAAAATAATGGAGACCACGTATCCCAGGCGAAACAGCCGCTTTTGAAACAGCAGCACCTCCCGCAGAAAGACCGGATACCACCGCATCAGGCCAGCCTCTCCCCGGTCAATTTTATAAAGACGTCCTCCAGGTTGGTCTCCCGGATAATCACCCCTGCGGGATCGGCCTGGGCCCGGGTGTAAGCTTCCTCCCGGTTCTTGACCAGGAGGTATTTTTTGCGGCCCCCGTCCAGGGACTCGATGACAAAGCCCCCCACCTGTTCATTCAGGGCCTGGGGCGTGTCCAGCGCGATGAGGCGGCCCCGGCTCAAAATGCCCACCCGGTCGCACAGGACCTCGGCTTCCTCGATGTAATGGGTGGTGAGCATCACCGTGACGCCCTCAGCCTGGAGCCGCCGCACCATATCCCACACCTGGCGCCGCACCTGGGGGTCCAGGCCCACCGTGGGTTCGTCCAAAAACAGCACCCGGGGGTGGGACAAAAAAGCCCGGGCGATGAGCAGGCGCCGCTGCATGCCGCCCGAGAAGGTCTGGACCCGGTCGGCGGCCCGGTGGGCCAGGTCGCCGAACTCCAGGGCTGCGGCGAGGCGGGTTTTCAGATTTTTCAGGTTATACAGTTTGCCGTACACCAGCAGATTTTCGTACGCGGTCAATTCCCGGTCCACGTTGATTTCCTGGGGGCAGACGCTGATCAGGGCCTTTACTTTCAGGGGTTGGCGCACCACGTCAAAACCGGCGATCTTGGCCCAGCCCGAAGTGGGCTTGGTCAGGGTGGTGAGCATCTTGATGGTGGTGGTTTTGCCCGCGCCGTTGGGACCCAGCAGGCCAAAGATTTCCCCCGCGGCCACGGTCAGAGTCAGGCGGTCCACGGCCAGGGTTTTGGGGTACTGCTTAGTCAATTCAGAAGTTTCAATCATGCGGTCAGGCTTATCCTTCAAGTAACGAGACTGCTGGGAAAAATTCAAAGTCCAAAGTTGTAGGCGCGTCTTACGCGCCATAAATTGCTGCTACAGAAACATTACCTTAAATCAGGGAAAAGCGGGCCGGCTCAAAGCCCCTCAAGCTGAAGCCAAGTTAATGCTCTCAGAGTGATATTGCAAGCGAATCCCAGCAGGCCCGTTGCCGCCAGCCAACAACTTCACCTGGTTTTCAAGTTTTTGCTGTGCGGTGGCGAATTAGCCAGTAAGAGCGGTTACTAGCGGCGGGCCGCGCCCGCCTGGCCTGGGCAAAGTTCCCCCGTAAGGCCGCTTCTCCTGTGGAAAATGACCATGATAGGATACATCCTGGCAGGACTGGGAGGCCTGGCCCTCGGCAGCTTCCTCAACCTGATTATCACCTCTTTATCTCCAAAAGAATTGTGGTTGGGCGGCGCTGCCCCTGGTCAACAATGCCTCCACCCCCAGCCCCGGCGCTATCTCCCTGCCCTCCTCGACTATGCCTGGTCGCGGGGGCATTGTCCCGTTTGTGGCGCTCCCCTGCCCTGGCGCTACCCGGCCGTGGAATTAGCCGCGGTCCTGCTGGGGCTGGCCCTGTGGTGGCGGTTCCCCGCCAGTCCCCTCCTGGTGGTCTACGCCCCCTTTTTTGCGGCCCTTCTGGTTTTGTCGGTCCTGGACCTGCAACACTGCTGGCTGCCGGACCTCATCACTCTGCCCGGGATCACCCTGGGGCTGGCCGCGGCCCTGATTTTCCCCCAACTTAACTTTCTCTCCGCCCTTTTCGGGGCTTCCTTGAGCTACGCCTTCTTCATCCTGGTGAGTTGGATTTATGAGAAAGCCACCCGAGGAAAGCGCCCCGGCCTGGGCCGCGGGGACGCCAAGCTCCTGGCCTTTATCGGCGCGGTTCTGGGGCTGCCGGCCCTGCCCTGGGTCCTGTTCGGCAGCGCCCTCCTGGGCAGCCTGGCGGGTCTGGCAGTGGCCTGGCGCAGTAAAGAAGGCCGTTTCGCCTCTTTTCCCTATGGACCCTTCCTGGCGGTGGGGGCCCTGTTGTTCTTTTGTTTCCGGTCCTGAAATGCCACCACTGAAAATGGTTCCGGGTACACGACAAAAGGCGGGATGCGCTTCGCTTTCCCGCCCTACAGACCTACGACAAAAAACGGCCGCCTGCCAGCGGGCGGCCGCAGTTCCTCACAGGGATAAGACTGACCGTCAATCCACGAAATATACCTGACAGGCTCGGTCCAGGTTCTCGGGGGTCAACTTTGGGGGGATCCGATGGAAGGTGCTGAAATCGATAATCTGTTCCAATAAATCCCGGGGGTGGCAGGCGTCCATGGGGTGCTGGCCGTTGTCATAGTGGTTGGCCAGGAGGTATTGCACCCCCTCCTCATCGTACTCCACCTTATAGGCGTCGCAGACCAGCCGGAAAATATCGATGAATTGTTCCCGGGTAACGTGGGTCACCTTGACCTTGGAACGGATGCGCCGGAGAAAGGCGTCATCCACCAGGCTCCGGGGCTCGAGGTTGGTGGCGAAAACCAGGAACTGGTCAAAGGGGATGGTAAATTTTTGCCCGGTGTGCAGGCACAGAAAGTCCTGGCGGTTTTCCAGGGGAATGATCCAGCGGTTCAACAATTCCTGAGGCGCGATCTGCTGACGGCCGAAATCGTCTACGATGAACAAGCCGTTATTGGCCTTGAGCTGCAAAGGAGCTTCATAAAACTTGAGTATGGGGTTGAAAGCCAGGTCCAGCATGCTCAGGGTCAACTCGCCCCCCACGATCACCGTGGGCCGACGGCAGCGGATCCAGCGCCGGTCCACCTGTTCATTGGCCGCGTTGTCGGTCTTGACGGCCTGGTGGGTTATTTCGTCATAAACCCGGATGACGTTGCCCTCCACATACATGGCAAAAGGCACCAGGATGAAGTCGTCCCAGATCTGCCCCAGGCGCATGGCGATAGTGGTTTTGCCGTTTCCAGGCGGACCATAAAGGAACAGGGGCTTGCCGCTCACCGCGGCCGGCCCCAGAAGCTCCAGCAATTCGGGAAACACCACCAGACCCTCGAAGACCCGATCCAGGCTCTGCGCGTTGACCTGGGTGAGCTTGATACTCTGCCGGGACACCTGGGTCCAGTAATCCTAGATCGGAAG
>CAZLRL010000322.1:0-3894 GCA_964561645.1 uncultured Desulfobacterales bacterium | reverse complement strand
CCCGCGGCTCGGGCATGGCGGCCGGGGGAGGCCTTTTGACGGGAGCGGCACCAGGGCCGGCCTGCAGCCCCAGGCGGAACATGGCCAATCCTCCCGGCAGGGGGCCGATCTCCCGGGTCATGGTATAAGGCTGCTCCGGGACCATCTCCAGAATGATTTTGACCCCCTCGTCCGCGACCTCGGTCTTGACGTACTTTACCAGGACGTCGTCTCCGGCCAGACGCTCGGGGAGTTTTCCGGCCCAGGCTTCAGGGAATTCCACCACCAACTGATCCCGCTCCGCACCGCTGAAAGGCATCACTTGCGGGTTGGCGGCCTGGTCCAAAATAACGGTCAACATGGTGCGCCCCCCCAGGCGGCTTAGCCCCAGATTACGTACCTCCACCCCCCGGGCTTGGGCCCAACCCTCAGGAGGGACCCCCAGGAGCAAAAAAACTCCCAGGATCAGAAGGGCTTTGCCAACCTTTGGCCACCAGGCACGGCCCCCGGAGAATACCGGGAACAAGTCCAAAAATCTCCTGCCAACCGTCATATGGTTTTACTCCCCAGGGGGACTGCGTCGAGCATGGTGAAGAAATGGATGTTCTCTTAAATCCGGGGGGCACCTCCGGCGCCCGCGCTCGAAGGCTGCGGCTACCGGAAAAGAGAAATAGAATTCACCTCAACCAGGGGTTTGAGGGCCTTTCCCTGTCACCCGTTCGAAGATGATACATTTATCCTTGGGGCAGCTGGGGTGCCATTGCCCGGTCAAATCCGCATTCAGTTTCCGTCCTCCCTCGCTGGGGATGACGTGGATGATGCCGCCGTCTTTGGTATAAAACCAGAGACGGTCGTTCTCCACCCGCCAGGTGAATTTGATGGTTTTGCCGCTTTCGGTCAGCTTCCAGACAGCCTCGCCGTCTTCCTTCAGCTCTAATTCAACATGCCCTTCTCCGGCATAGGGTTCCATGGAGCGATAGTAGCCGACATAGGGTTCCCGGGGCTCGCCGCAGCCCGCCACAAGCAGCCCTCCCCAGACCAACCCCACAAGCAGGGTCCAGACAAGAAAGCGCCTCATCATATCTTCCTCTCTCGCCAGATAAAGCCGCCCCGATCCAGGACAAAGAGACGGTCGTAAAAGTAGATTTGCAGGGCCATGACCAGCATCCCGGCATTCTTGAGCACCTTCCACCAGTTCACCGGTTCTCCGGCCTCCCCCACACAGCCGCAGTTGATGGGCAGTCCCTGCATGATAGCGTTCACCAGACCGACGATGAAAATGACGTTCATGCCGCCGATGACGGTGGCCGCGGCCCGGGTGCGGATGCCCAGGATCAAAAACAGACCGGCCACCAGCTCACCCCAGGGCAAAACCAGGGACCAGAGGTTTACCGCCCAGGAGGGCATCATCATGTAATCCACCACATTGTTGGCAAAAACCGCGGGCCGCATGATCTTGCTCAGCGCGAAATCCACAAAGATGATCCCCAAAATTAAGCGGCAAGCCGCCGACAGATAGGGGCTGCGGCGCACCGGGGGGATCAGGATGAGCAGGAAGATGCCCACCGGGATCCATTCGATATATCCTGGTATCCCCAGGGGCATGGCGGGCAGCTCTTTCACGTCCTGTTCTTCCAAAGGGAAAGCCTGCTTCCAGGCCCGGTAGTCCCCCTCCTCCAGGATCATAACTTTGCGGTCGCCCTTCTCTTCCAGGAGCTTGGCCAGTTCCTTGTCGAAGCGGCGGCTGATGTTGCCGCCGTACACCACCAGGGGCAAATCCTTCGGCACCTGCTGCTGCTGGAGCATGAACTCGAACATGGGATATTGCAGGTCGAAGAAGACCACCGGGAGGTTCATGGCTCCCTTGATATGGGCCTGCTCATAAAAATTGCTCTTCCGGGCGTCGACGAATACAACCTGGTCCCGGCGATATAGTTGCACCGCCTCTTCCAGGGAAATCCTCTCCACCCCGGGGACCGGGCCGGCGCTGTAAACCAGGGGAATCTGGTTGTCGTTGTACAGGTTGAAGACCAGGCCCAGAACGATGCTCAGCCCGCCGATCAGCAGGTAGTCGAACCAGGAGATCTGGCGCATCTTCACTTGATGCACCGTCTCTTTTTCCAGGCGCTGGTCGCCGTCCACCAGCCACTGGGACAAACTGTAAATAATCTGACGGGCCAGTTTGGGATTTTGGTCCAGGACCGAGTCAAACTCCTCCTTGGTGATTTCCAGCAAACTGCTCTCTTCCACGGCCTCCACCGAGGCGGTGCGGGGCTTGCCCGTGACCAGGGCCACCTCCCCGAAATAATCCCCCGGACCCAATTCCGTCAGATCGGTGCGGATGCCGTCGTCGGTCTCCCGGTAAACCTTGAGCTTCCCGGAAACAACCACATAAAAGTGTACGGGAGGGTCCCCCTGCTTCACTACCTGGATCCCGGCCGGAATGGTCACTTCCTTGCCTACCTGCTCCAGCTTGAGCTTATCGATCTGGTCATTGGACTGCGTCATGATCTCTCTCCCGGCGATGGTGAATCAGGCCTATTCTGTCCCGAAAAACACCGTTTTCCTTTTTATCACAGTATCTCCCCCGTGTGAACCTAATCTTCAGCGAGAAAAAAACTGAAAATCGGCGCCTCTTGGCTGCCAGCTCCTCTCTTTTTGTTACTCATCGAGGAGAACCCGGAAAATAATAAACCCTCCTTCTGAGGCAGTATCTCTAAATTTTCATCGAGCTGAAATCTAAATTTCTGTCGAGCTGAAAAAATTTTGACAGAGCTTTTAACTTTCTGCGCCATTTTTCTCATTTTGAAAAAGATTTTTTCAATTTTTCGGAGACCTTCTCTCAAGGAGAGAATTTTGAGGCTCGAGGGACCTGGGTGAGATGGTTTTAAAATATTTTAGCAAATATTTCAATAACTTAAATTAAGGGCTTCCCAGGGAAGTCTTGGCAAGGCCTTTGCATAGTACCTGTCCTAGCTGCACATTTCCTCTGCGAGGTAACTACTCTCATGCGAATTGCAAGCGGCAGCCTCACCTGGACCTCGGGAAAATGGGGCGCCCCTGAAGAGCAACGCTTACAGGTCCTGGACCTGGTCCTCAAGATTCTGGTCCCGGCCTTTTTATTTGTCTGTTTCATCGCGGCCATCAAATTCGGCTCCTTCAGCGGTTATGCCAATCTGCTCAGCCGGCACAGCTATGCCACTCCGCTGATGGCGGTGGGGGCCGCGTTTACTTTGTTGGTATTGATTTTCCAGGTGTTGCGCACCTGGCTATGGTGGCGTTATAAACCCTATCCCTTGCCCCAGGGTCCACTCCCGAAAGTGACCGTGATCATCCCGGCTTACAATGAGGGGGCCATGGTGGAAAAGGCTCTCTATTCCGCGGTGGCTGCCGATTATCCGGCGGACCGCCTGGAGATCATTTGCGTGGACGACGGCTCCCGGGACAATACCTGGGATTACATCGACCGGGCCCAAAAACGCTTCCCTCATCTCATCAAGGCCGTCCGCTTCCCCCAGAACCGGGGCAAAAAAGAAGCCCTCTACGCCGGGTTCACCCAGGGGCAGGGAGATTTTTTCGTCACCATCGACTCGGACAGCGTGGTTTCCCCGGATACCATTAAACAGGCCGTGGCCCCCATGGTTGATGACCCCAAGGTGGGCGCGGTGGCCGGCAACGTCAAGGTTTTCAACCGCTTCCAAAGCCTCTTGGCCCGCATGTTGGCGGTGCGTTTTGTGCTGGCCTTCGACTTTTTGCGCGCCTCTCAATCGATGTACGGCTTTGTTACCTGCACCCCCGGCGCTTTGTCCGCGTATCGCAAAAGCGCGCTCCTGCCGGTGCTGCGGAAGTGGCGCCGCCAGACCTTCCTGGGGGGGCCGGCCAACATCGGCGAGGATCGTGCCCTGACCAACTTCG
>CAZLRL010000321.1:0-3901 GCA_964561645.1 uncultured Desulfobacterales bacterium | reverse complement strand
GGCGGCACGACCGCACCCGGGAGCTGCCTCTGGGGTTGCGGCAGCGCCTGGCCCTGGCCTCCGCAGTGCTGCACGAGCCTTCCATTCTCTTTTTGGACGAACCCACCAGCGGCGTGGACCCCATCTCCCGGCGCAATTTTTGGGACCTGATCTACGCCATGGCCGAAAAAGGGGTCACGGTCCTGGTCACCACCCACTATATGGACGAGGCCGAGTTTTGCGACCGTTTGCTGCTCATTTACCAGGGCCGGGTCATCGCGTCCGGGCCGCCGTTGGATTTGAAGACTTCTCTCCCGGAGACCATCCTGGCGGTCTACCCCGACCGGCTGGGGGAAGCCCTGGAAATCACCCGGAATCTCCCCGAAATAGGGGAAGCCGCGGTGTTCGGGGACGGCCTGCACGTGGCCACCTTTGAGCCGGACGAGGCGGAGGCGGCGCTGCGTGAAGCCCTGGGGCAGGCGGGCATCAAGGTCCAGGGGCTCGAGCGCATCACCCCTTCCCTGGAGGACGCGTTCATTTCCCTGATCCAGCGGGCCGGGGAGGCCTGAGGTGAATTTCGGGCGCACCTGGGCGGTTTTCCGCAAAGAGCTTCTCCACGTCCGCCGGGACTATCAAAGCCTGATCCAGATCATCCTCCTGCCTGTGATACTCCTCATTCTTTACGGCTACGCCCTCACTTTCGACATCGAGCACGTGCCCACCGCGGTGTACGACCGGGAGATGAGCCGCCTCAGCCGGGATTTTCTGCAACAATTCCGCAGCTCCCGCTATTTCGATCTGGATTTTTCGGTGAGGGGCTACCCCGACATTCACCGTCTCATGGACGCCCGGGAGATCCGTCTGGCCCTGGTGCTGCCCCAGGATTTTTCCCGGACCATCAAATCGGGGGATACGGCCCAGGTCCAGGCCCTTTTGGACGGCACCGACGCCAATACCGCCAACATTATCCTGGGCTACGTCCAGGGAGTGGTGGCGGCCTATAACCAGCAATTTTTGGCGGAGCGGCTGCAAGCGCAAGGGATTTCCGAGGTCAAGACCCCGGTGAGGGCCAAAACCCGGTTCTGGTTCAACGAGGAACTGGAGAGCAAAAATTTTATCATCCCCGGTCTGATCGTGGTCATCATCACCATGGTGGGGGCCCTGCTCACCGCGCTGACCATCGTCCGGGAGGTGGAGCGGGGGAGCATGGAGAGTTTGCTGGCCACCCCGGTGCGCAAAACCGAGCTGATTCTGGGGAAGCTGGGCCCGTACTTCCTCATCGGCCTGGTGGACCTGGCCATCGCGGTGGCCATGGGGGAATTTCTCTTCCAGGTGCCCCTGAAGGGCAGCCTTATCCTTTACGTGGTCCTGTCCGCGGTGTTCCTGGTGGTGATGCTGGGGTTGGGGATGCTCATTTCCATCCTGTCGGAAAACCAGCTCCAGGCCTATCAGATGGCCACCCTGATCACCTTTCTGCCGGCGTTCCTGCTGTCCGGGTTCGTGTTCGCCATTCCCCTGATGCCCGCGTTTCTGCAGGTGGCTTCCTACCTGGTCCCGGCCCGGTATCTGGTGACCATTGCCAAGGGCATCTATCTCAAGGGGGTGGGGCTGGAGGTCCTGTGGCCTTCGGCCCTGATGCTGGTTTTTTTTGCAGTGTTTTTCCTGGCCCTGGCCGTCCGCACTTTCAAGCACAAAATCGGGTGACACATGATCCGCCGCCTGCGCCACCTCATCTGGAAAGAATTCATCCAGGTCTTCCGGGACAAGAAGCTGCGCCTGTTCGTGTTTCTGCCGCCCATCATTCAGCTGATCGCCTATGGGTACGCCATCAATTTCGACGTCAAGCATGTGCCCACGGCCATTTATGACCAGAGCCACAGCGCGGCCAGCCGTGAGCTTATCACCCGGTTCACCTCCTCGGAATATTTCAACGTGAAAGCTTTCATCTCCACCCAGGAGGAGGTGCGGCGCCTCATTGACGAAAACGAGGTCAACCTGGTGGTGCATTTCCCGTACGATTTCGCCCGCCGGATCAAGTCCGATGAGGAAGCGCCGGTCCAGGTGATCGTGGATGCCACCGACAGCAATGCGGCGCTCATCGTGGCCCGCTACGCCACCAACGTCATTGCTGATTATTCTCTGGAGATCATGCAGGAGCGCCTGGCGCGGTTGGGCGCGGTGCAGGGCCTGTCCCTGCCGGTGGAACTGGAAACCCGGGCCTGGTTCAATGTCAACCTGATCAGCCGCTATTCCTTCGTGCCGGGGGTCATCGCCATGGTGATCATGCTGGTGAGCCTCATGCTGACGGCTCTGGCCGTGGTCCGGGAAAAGGAAATCGGCACCATGGAACAGATCCTGGTGTCGCCCATCCGGCCGGTGGAATTCATGCTGGGGAAGACCATCCCCTTTATCGTCATCTCGCTGCTGGACATGGTGGTGATCATCCTGGTGGGGGTGCTGTGGTTCGAGGTGCCGCTTCGGGGGAGTGTGCTGGTACTGCTTTTGGGCGCCATCACCTTTTTGTTTAATTCCGTGGGCCTGGGGCTGTTCATCTCTACGGTGTCCTCCACCCAGCAGCAGGCCATGATGGCGGGGGTGTTCTTTTTCACGCCAGCCATTCTTTTGTCCGGGCTCATTTTTCCCATTCCCAACATGCCCCTGTTTTTTCAGTATGTTACCTATCTCAATCCGCTGCGCTATTTCGTGGTGGTGGTGCAGGGGATTTTTCTCAGGGGGGACGGGCTGGCCATCCTGTGGCCGCAAATGGTGGGCATGTGCATCCTGGGGGGCGCGCTGCTGACTTTGAGCGTGCTGCGCTTCCGGGAGAGGTTGGCGTAAGGGGTTGTGGTGGGGGGGTCCCACGGGCTGGAAAGCCCGTGCTACCAGGGGCGGCGGCCCCTTACCCCTCTCTCAATCCCTTGAGGGAATTTTAAAAATGTAGGGTGGGCTCTGCCCACCAGTATCTCATTGGAGTCGCTTATAAACCTGCCAACCTCTCCAAACTATGAAAAGCCCTGGTGGCGCAGGTTTTCAGCCTGTGCCGGCGCAGGCTTAGCCTCGCGGCGACATTCAATTGAGGCTCTTGCAAAAGCCATTGTCATCCTGAGCGAAGCGAAGGATCTAGATTCTTCGGTCGCCTGCGGCTCCCTCAGAATGACAGATATGAGATATTTGCAAGAGGCTCAATTGATAGAGAATATTTATGGTGCAGAGCGCACCCTAGATTATTTTTGCTTGCTCAACACAGGCAAGATGCCTGTGCTCCCGGTTAACGGGGGTTGGGAGGGGAGTTGAGGGGAGGGAAACGCAGGCGAGACGCCTGCGCCACAGGAGCCGCCGCTCCCCCGGCCCTCCCCTCAATTTAAACACTAGAAGTCATTTCAAAACCTATTTTTCTGTCATCCTGAACGAAGTGAAGGATCTAGAACTCATTGAAAAGACTAGATTCTTCGGTCGCTTCGCTCCCTCAGAATGACAAAAAAACCGAAATCTGAGGTTTTGAAATAGGCTCTAGCAAATCCGGGGCAGGAGTTCGCCGGTGGGCGGGTCGAGGAGGCGGGTGGTGCCCAGTCCGGTGCGCAGGTGCACCCGGCCTTGGGGGTTTTGTTTGACGGTGCCGATGAGCTGCGCGTCCCGGCCGTAGCGGCTGGCCCGGATGAGGTCCAGGGCCTGGTCCGCGGCTTTAGGGGCCACGAACAGGAGCATCTTGCCTTCGTTGGCCACCTGCAGGACTTCCAGCCCCAGGGCCTCACAGGCCGCGGCCACCCCGGGTTTGACCGGGATGCTGGCCTCATCGATTTCCACCAACACCCGGGCCTGGCGGGCGATTTCGTTGGCGGCCGCGGCCACCCCGCCCCGGGTGGGATCGCGCATGGCGTGCACCGGCAGACCGGCGTCGAGAATTTTCAGAACAAGAGATCGG
>CAZLRL010000320.1:499-3902 GCA_964561645.1 uncultured Desulfobacterales bacterium | reverse complement strand
ATATCCATTAGTTACATTGCAAGTTTGTTTCATTTGAAAGCGAAATTGATATAATTTGTGGTTTTTTTCATAAATTGCCTTGAAAATCTGTTCCCAAGTGGAGCTTGGGAACGAGGGGAAAATGTAGCCGCAAGCTTTAGCTTGCGAAAATAATGACGAGAAAGAGCGCCGGCTAAAGCCTGCGGCTACAGGATGAGAAGGTTTCTTCTGGTTCCCAAGCTCCTGCTTGGGAACCACTTGCCTGCCAAGCTCCCGCTTGGCGGGGCCAATCCACCTCTCGCCACTTCCATAAAATCTGAAAAGCAATTTATGATGCGCAGTGCTGCGCACCCCACATTATCCCTGAGTTCTCCAAGACTGGAAAATTCGGTGGGGCGGGCCTCCGTGCCCGCCAGACCATGGGCGGCCAGGGACGGCCGCCCCACCAGGTATGGTCGCTGAAAAATTTTTCGTTCCCAAGCGGGGAGCTTGGGAACGAGGAATATGAATAACTTATGAGCCTCTTGCAAAATTCATTTTAAGACTGGAGATTCTTCCTTAATTGCTTTAAAGATGCCTGGTGGCACAGGCTTTCCAGCCTGTGCAAGCGCAGGCTGAAGCCTGCGGCTACATTTTGCAAGAAGCTCTTATATCAATTTCGCTTTCAAATGAAACAAACTTGCAATGTAACTAATGGATATTCTTGTTTCTTTTTACAGAAAACAGAAAACAGAAAACCGAAAACGGTATTAGGGGGTTGGGGGAGGGGGGCAGGAGTCCACCGACCCCTGGCCCCCTTCCCCAAGAAATCTCTAACCCAAGGCCGCAATATCCTCCCCTCGAAGGCGGCGGCGCATGGCCTTGCTGTCTTGGAGAACGTCTGCCCGCTTCGAGGTTTCGGGGTGGTAGAGGTTGAAGGTGCTGCCCTGGAGGCCCCTGGCGATGGGCTCGATCATGGCTTCGGGGAGGACCAGGTAGCGGGAGGCCCCGGGCCGGGAGGATTGGGCCAGTTCCTCCACGCCTTCTTTGCCCCAATGCCGGAAAACCGCGGCCAGAAGCGCCACCGGCCAGGCGGTGTCGGCCACCACGATGATCTCCGCCGCGGCGATGGCGTCGCGGCTGCCGTTAAAGGCCAGGGCCACCCCGCCCCCGGCCCGCACCTTCTGCAGAGCGGGCACATCCGTAATATTATCGCCGACATACATGGCATTGGTCAGGGCCAGGCCGGTTTGGGCCAGGCTGTCTTCCACTGCCTTGGCCTTCTCCGGTCCGCCCCTGGTGGTGGTTTCCTGGTAAATCCGGCCGATGTCCATCCGGGGGATGGTGTCCCAGAAAATGGTGTCCAGGAGGTGGATGGTTTCCTGGACCTCCGGGGCCAGGTCCTCCAAAGTTTTGGCCTTCGGAGGCAGGTCGATGGCGGGTGCGGCCGCAATCTGCTCTAAAAGTTGGGCCAATTCTTTGGCATCGTTTTCGGGGAGCTCATAGCGGTCCAGGTCCAGCTCGGTGCAGAACAGGCGCTCCGGGGCCAAGCCCAGGCGTTCGGCCACCGCGGCGGCGAACTGGCGGTAGCCGGCGCTCAGCGCGAAAAGAGAAAAATCCTGGGACAGGAGGAAGCGGCAGGCCTCCTCCGCCTTGGGCATCAGGGTGAGGTGCTGCCGGGAATAATCGGCCACCCCATCGTTTGTGACCCCGGCGGCCTTGAGAAAGGGGAGGATGAGCTTGGTGCTGTCCCCGGCCTGGTAGCCCGGCCTCTTGGCGATGGTGGCCAGATAGGCGTCATAGCGCCTGACTTGCTTGAAGAAAAAATCCCCCTGGGGCGCAAGAAATTCCCGGCAGAGCTCGAACACGTTGTCATTTGTGGCCAGGGGCCCCTGGCAGGCGGTATTCAATTGCACCTGGTGCATGTTATCTCCTTAAAATCTGGATTCGGGGGAGGGCCTGGGTTCCACAGGTGAGGACGCCTTGCCCCTATCCCTGCCCCACCGAAAACCGAAAACCGAAAACCGAAAACGGCTTATAGCCCTTCCGGCTTGAGCCGACGTTGCAGTTCTTCCGTCTCATAGACCACTTTTTCGCCCACCAACCGCACCTGTCCCCTGACCACATAGTTGAGCACCCGGGGCTGCCATTCATGTTCAGTCTGATTCACCTTGGCGGCCAGGGTCTCCGGCGTGTCGCTGGGCTCGATGGAGACAGGCCGTTCGAACAATATGGGGCCGCGGTCATATTTTTCATCCACAAAATGCATGGTCACCGCGCTGTGGGTGATTTCCCCCCTATGATACGCGGCCATTACTGCTTCATGAACATGGCGCCCATACAGGTTCTCCCCCCCGAAGCGGGGCAGGGGACCGGGATGGATATTGATGGTGCGCGACGGGTCCAGGCCGGCCACCAGCTTCAGCCAGCCGGAGAGCATGACATAATCAGCCTGGAATTTTTTAACCAGGTCCTGATAGCCCTGGGCCACATAGGGGCCGGGCCAGTATTCGGCAGGTATGCCAAGAGCCTGGGCCTTCTGCATCACTCCGCCTTCGGGATGGTTGGTGACCACCCCGCAAATCCGGGCCTCCAGGATCGGCGGCTCGGTCCGCGTCGCTCTTACCAGCGTCTCAAATCCGGAGCCGCCCCCGGTTTTGGTCCCGGAGGCAAAAACCAGGATATTGGGTGTTTTTGTGGTCATGGCATCTAACCTTGTGGCCTTATTTTTCAGAGGTGCTGCACTTGGGAACGGGCTTCCGACGGCAGGAAGCTCGTTGCTACCGTGGTCGCTGACCTATGACCCGATTGCCATCCCTGCCTTAACCCTTATTCCCATACTCGGGAGCACAGGCTTCCAGCCTGTGAAACACAGGCAAGATGCCTGTGCTCCCAAGCAAAGGGGGGTTGGAAGGGGAGTTTGAGGGGAGGGCACGGGTCTGTGACCCCCGGTAGCACGGGCTTCCAGCCCGTGGGAACCCCTTTCCCAAAAATTTCTGTGCCACAACCTTATCTTAACGAGGAAACCACCGCGTCCATGACTCGGCGGTCGGGGTAGCGCTCCCTTCCCGGCCCGCTGAGCGCGAAGGAGGCCAGCGCGCCGGCCAGGCGCACGGCCTGGGGGAGGTTCAGCCCCTGGAACATCCCGGCAATATAGCCCGCGGCGAAAACATCTCCCGCGCCCACCGTGTCCACCAGGCCCTCGGGTTCGTAGGGCGGGAAATCCAGGTAGCGCACCGGGGTGAGCAGCCGGGACCCGCGGGCGCCCCGTTTCACCAGGACCACCGGCGGCGCCCAGTCGATATGCCCCCTCATTTTGCCCCCCAGAAGCCCCCACTCCTTTTCGGTGACCAGGAGGGTTTCCGTCTGTTCCAGAAGGTCGCTCAGGGCCTCCCGGCCCCGGCGGGCGTAGAGCTCCCCCGGATCGAAGCACACCCGCAGATTC
>CAZLRL010000320.1:0-489 GCA_964561645.1 uncultured Desulfobacterales bacterium | reverse complement strand
GTCCTGCAACAGCCAGATCTGGAAGCAAGCAAAACTCGCGTCGCTGTCCCACGGCTGGCGCTCCCACAGTGCCTGACCGTCACCCACACACCGCTACTCCTCGGCCAACTGCGGCTCCAGCCCCATCCCGGCCAGGCGCTGCAGGACACGCCGTTGCGCCTCCAGGGGGCCGTCTCCCGCCAGGGAGGTTACATGGACAAACGCGGCGTCGGCCACCACCTCCAGGGGAATATCATCTTCGCTAAGCCGATCATTGGTATGGGGTGCCAAAAGTATAGTGCGCTCCCCGTCGGGGTCCACCAGGACGTAGGCCCGGCCGCTTTGGCCCTCAGTGACCAGGTGGTCCAGATTGACCCCCGCGAGGCTTTCCTGGAGATAAGCGCCGTCGTCGTCCGCGCCCACCCGCCCCAACAGGGCCACGGGGACATCCAGGCGGGCCAGGGCATAGGCGGCATTGGCGGCCTGGCCGCCGCCCGTGCGTCCGCTAGG
>CAZLRL010000319.1:0-3914 GCA_964561645.1 uncultured Desulfobacterales bacterium | reverse complement strand
ATCCAGATCCATGTAGACTTCCCCCCGCACTTCCAGGAGGTCGGGCGCGGGCAGGTCCCGAGTCAGCAGCATCAGGGGAATGGTGTAGATGGTCTTCAGGTTCTGGGTGACATTTTCGCCCCGGTAGCCGTCGCCCCGGGTGGAACCCACGGTGAAATGTCCCTGCTCATAGACCAGTTCCACCGCCACCCCGTCCATTTTGGGCTCCACCACGTAATCAAAGTCCTCGGTAGTGCGCAGATAGCGTTTCAGGCGGTCCTCGAAGTCCCGGGCTTCGGCCTCGCTGAAGGCGTTTTCCAGCGACAGCATGGGGATGCGGTGGGGCACGGTCTCGAATTTTTCCAGCGGCGGGGCCCCCACGCGCTGGGTGGGAGAGTCGGGAGTGACCAGCCCCGGGTATTCGTCTTCAAGCTGCTGGAGTTCCTGCATGAGCCGGTCAAATTCTGCATCGGAGATCTCCGGGTTATCCAGGACGTGATAGCGATAATTATGATAGTGAATCTGGTCCCGGAGTTTTTGGGCCCGGGCTTGAACTTCCGGGGGGATGTCTGTCTGGGCCATCAGGTCAACCATGGGCAAAGAGGGGGGTGGGTGGGGCCAGCCTCAAAATTGTGCTTTCTTGGGGCCAACCTCCTAAAAATCTTCTCTGGAGGCGGCAAAATTTTCCTCCCTGGAAACGATTCCAGGTCCTGGCCAAAAAGGGGTGTCAGGCCTGGCGGCCCAGCCCTCATTAGACCAATATATGGCCTTTCCGGGAGGTGTGCAAGAAGGAATGAGGGAGGAAAAACTCAATTGAGCGGGGCACGAATCTGCTCCTGCCCCGGGAAAAGCACCTCTAAACCCAGGAACAGGGGGCAGCCTCAGGCCGCCCCCGGTCCTGGCGGAAAGGAGAAAGGATATGGGAGACCTACACATTACTGCCACTTTGAACTTCGTGTTTTACGAGGCCAACGAGGGAAATGAATAAGCTATCTTTCCTCCATCACTGCATTTGGCCCCTGCAGAGAGTTAATAAAACCTCAAACGGACCTTCTTGAAAAACGGCTGGTAGTGCTCCTTGCTGTGCATCAGCCCTATCAGCCTCACCGGTTAAAACACTGATTAGGCCAACACCCCGAAACTTTGTCAAAAATTTATATAATATCCGGGCTTTTTGGGACTCTGGGTTTAGGGGTTTTCATACCGACTTGTCTTTTGACAGGCTGTCAAATCTTCCACACCAGCCGTCATAATCAGGTCGCGGACCGAATTATGGTCTGAATGTGGGCCACAATCTCCAGGACTTTTTCCAAACGTTCGTTGATCATCTGGATGTCTTCAAAGTAGGGAGAATCTTCTCTCTGTTCCAGGAGCATCAGGTCCACAATTCCCGTCACTGCGGCCAGAGGCTGGGCCAGTTCGTGGAGAGAGCGCCGTATGTCAGTTAATACTTCTTGTGGTTCCATGGGTTGCCCCGGTCACTGAGTACTTCTCAAAGTATGGGTTTTACATGTTTGCCCAGAGAACAGAGCAAAAAGCAGGCCAATTTTTTACTACGGCGAACTGCCTGGAAAAGAAAATTTAATTGGGGGCGGAAATTTATCAGTCCCGGGGCACGGCCAGCATGCGCTCCACGGCCAGCAGGGCCCGTTGGCGCATATCTTCGGGGAGGGTAATCGGGTAGCGTTTTTCCTGGAGGGCAGAAATAAGGTCGGTCAGGGTGATGCGCTTCATGTCAGGGCAGATGAGGTTGGGAGAGGGAGAAAAAAATTTTTTGTCGGGATTTTCCTTGTTCAAGGTGTGCAAAAGGCCCATTTCCGTGCCGACAATAAACTCCCGGGCCCCGGAGGTCCGGGCGAACTCCAGCATGCCGGTGGTGCTGCGGATGGCGTCGGCCAGGTCCAGGACCTCGGGCCGGCACTCCGGATGGGCCACAAACAGCGCCTGGGGGTGGGCGGCTTTGGTGTCCAGGACTTCTGCGGCCGTGAGCGCGTCGTGGATGTTGCAGCAGCCGGCCCAGGTGAGCACTTCCTTGTCGGTGTGGCGGGCGGTATAGCGGGCCAGATTTTTATCCGGCACCATGAGCACCCGGGAGCCGGGCAGGGAATTGACCACCTTGACCGCGTTGGCCGAGGTGCAGCAGATATCGCTTTCCGCCTTGACCGCGGCGCTGGAGTTGACGTAGGTGACCACCGGCACCCCGGGAAGCTCGGCCTTGCGGGCCTTGAGGCTTGCGGCCGTGACGGTGTCCGCCATATAGCAGCCCACATCCTGGCGGGGCAGGAGCACGGTCTTGTCAGGACATAAAATGGCCGCGGTTTCCGCCATAAAATGAACCCCGGCGAAGACGATGATTTTGGCCGGGGTTTGGGCGGCGGTGACGGATAAGGCCAGGGAATCACCGGTAAAATCAGCGATGTCCTGGATTTCCCCCGGCTGGTAATTGTGGGCCAGGAGTATGGCGTCGCGGCGGGCCAGCCAGTCTCGCACCTCTTGTTGCAGAGAAGTATAGGTCATAGACGCCCAAGTCTATACTTTCATAAGAACGATCTGGAATGCTTTGGTATTTTGCTCAAAATCAGTGGGTTCCGGGAGCCTCCCGGACCACCTGCACCCCGGGCGGCGGCACAAAGGTGAAAAACTGCGGGGGTTTCCGGTCTCCCAGGATGGTCCCGGAAAAGTCGAACCGGGTCACCTCCCCCAGGGCGTTGCTGAACTCCAGGTTTTCCACGAGATAGGTAAAGGGATCGATGGTCAGGATGAGGCGCTGCAGTTCCGCCTGGCGCTTTAGGGGCACCAGCTTGATGACGAAATTGGCCCCGGGCTCGGAGGGGCGCTGCCAGGAAATTTGAAAATCATTTTGCACTTCGCCGATGCCGGAAAAGAACCGCAGCACCAGATCGGAGCGCAACACCTGGTTCAGGGGATAAACCAGCACCATGGCGTCCTCGGGGATGTAAATCCACACCTGGCGGCCGTCCGAGATGACTTCCTTTTGCTGGTCCCGGGGGCTCTGGTACTCCCAGCGCATGCGGCTGGGCTGTTGAAAATACATCACCCCCGAGGCTTTATCCCCGTGGCGGGCGCCCGGCGGGCGGGTTTCCTGACGGAACCAGGTCTTGAAACCACCCGCCTGGTCATAGTTTTTCTGGACCCGGGTCATGACTTCGGCAGGGTCCGGAGTCCGCTGCGACGCGGCCGGCCAGGCCTGGATCAACAAGGCCAGGACCAGGGCCATCACGCTAAATTTGGCAGTTTTCCCTCTCATTCGGATAACTGTATCAAAATTTCTGCGCTTAGCCACCCTGGGAGGGAATTTTTCCAGGAGAACCAGGTTGCAGGGGAGGGAATATCTTCAGCGAATATGGTGGGATCGGCCAGGTTGCTCTCCATATTTATCCTGAGCTCCCTCCGTACCTATTCTGCCACATCTGCCAGTACATGGGGTCTTCCGGGGGGGTATACTCGCCAACGGGGCCCGTGGCGCAGGCCCCGGCCGCCAACAATAAGCCGCCCAATAACAGCCATCCCAGGATTTTTTTGAAACTTGACATCTGCATGGTAAAAACTCCTTTTGACTTTATTGTCTTAAGATAAGAATTTCCTTGCCGGTCTCAAGAGGGAAGAGATTGGTATTCACCGTAAGTATAGGTGGTTTAAATGATTTTCAAGGCCGGGAAGGAGGTGCGACGCTCAAGGAGGGTTGAGAAAGAAGCCGGTACAGATGGTAGGGGGCGGTTGACTGCCTCTGGTTTTCATTGGCAGGAAGCTCCCCCGGCTCCCTGGAGTCGGGAAAACCTGTTATGCTGCCTGTTCCGGCAACAGGCTGGGCGATTTGCTACAAGTGGTTGCAAAACCTCTTGTTTTGGTTTTTTGTCATTCAGACTCATCTTCGACAGTTGGAGGTTAATTTTAGGGGTTTTTCGGGCCTAAGT
>CAZLRL010000318.1:0-3946 GCA_964561645.1 uncultured Desulfobacterales bacterium | reverse complement strand
CTAGAACCGGGGCCAGGTTGACGTCCACCCCCAGCCGCCGCAGTTCCCGGGCCTCGATTTCCCCCTGTTGCCTGGCATACTCGACCCGGCCCGCCGCACCCAGGGCCTGATTGTCCGGAAAGACGGTGATGCCCTCCCGGAACATGATGACCCGTCCGCCTTCATGATCGGTCATGACCAGGAGTTTGCGGCCCAGGGCCCCTTCCAGGTCGGTGATGAGCTTTTTCAGTTGCCCGGGAGACTCAAAATTCCTCCGATAAAGAATCAGCCCCCCCGCGTGCAACTCCTGAAAATGACGCACGATCTCCGGCGTGTTCCGGGTTCCGGGAATGCCGATGACCAGCCGCTGGCCAATTAATTCTGTTAATTCCATGGTGAGATCATTTTACCCGTGCCAAACATTTTTTGATACGGTAGTTTTGGTCTGTATGGAAATTTCCCCCTGGTTCCACCAAGGCAGCAGCCTCACCTGGCAGGACTACTCGGTCCTGTTTGTGCTCCTGATCCTGCTGATTCTGGTGGGGATTTACCTCGGCCGGGAGGAAAGATCCACCGATGATTTTTTCCTGGGGGGCCGAAAAATCCCCTGGTGGGCCGCGTGTCTGTCCTTTGTGGCCACGGAAATCAGCGCCGTGACCATTATCTCGGTGCCCGCCATCGCGTACATGGAAAACTGGGAATACGCCCAGTTTTTCATCGGCTCCTTTCTGGCCCGGGTGGTCATCGCGTTTTTGTTTATCCCTGCGTTTTATAAATTCAACTGCACCTCCATCTATGAATTTCTGGGACACCGCTTCGGCGGGGAAACCCAGATCGCCGGGTCCGTCCTGTTTTTCATTACCCGGCTGTTGGCCTCGGGCGTCCGCCTCATGGCCGCCTGCCTGGCGGTGAGCATCCTCATCGGCTGGTCCATCATCCCCACCATCATCCTGTTTTCCGTCATCAGCATCCTCTACATCGCCTGGGGCGGCATCAAGGCGGTGGTGTGGACCAACGTGGTCCAGGCCCTGACCTTCATCGTGGCGGGTCTGGTGGCCATCGCTTTTTTGCTGAGCCGCATCGACGGCGGCGCCGGCGCAGTGGTCGCGGTGGCCGGCGCGGCCGGCAAACTGAACATCTTCAACTGGGGCCCGGACTTGGCGGCATCAGGCGCGGCCCCATTCCTGAAGAGCCTGTTTACCGACCCCAACATTTTTGTGCTGGCCACCCTGAACGGCTTTTTGGGTTCCATGGCGGCCTTCGGCACCGACCAGGAGCTCATGCAGCGCCTTTTGACCGTGGAAACCAGACAAGAAAGCCAGAAGACCATGCTGGTGACCCCCATCGGCAGCTTCGTGGTCATGGCCATCTTTCTGGTGGTGGGCGCCTGCCTCTATACCTTCTATGCCCAGCACCCACTGCTGCCGCTGCCCGACAAACTGGACGGCATTTTCCCCCATTTCGTGGAGCAGGCCATGCCCCCCTTCATGAGGGGCTTGATGCTGGCCGCCATTGTCATGGCCAGCATTGACTCGCCGCTGAGTTCCCTGTCCTCGTCCTTTGTGACCGACATCTACCGCCCCGTCCTGGTAAAGTCCGCCACGGAACGCCACTACCTGTTCACCTCCCGGGTGAGCGTGCTGGTGTTCGGCATCCTCCTGGCCTTTATCGCCTATTTTCTGAGCCACTTTGAAAAAATCCTCTGGCTGGCCTTTAAAATCGGCGGCGTCACCTACGGCTCCCTGCTGGGGGTGTTCCTGCTCGGCCTTTTGACCGGAAGGCGCTGCAACCGGATCAATGTCCTGGCCATGACCCTATCCGCCCTGGCCATGCTGGTTTTGCTGATCCTGTCGGAAAAGAACATCCTGCCCCTGGGTTGGACCTGGCTGCTCCTGATCGGCACTTTTCTGACCTTTGGGGCCGGGTATATCTGGGGGGAAAAGCCATCTGCAGCCCGCCCTCCGGACTCGCCGCAAATCACTTGACATTTGGCAGTGTATGGTCCAAAATAATATTAATTCGGAGTTGAACCTCCGGAAATTTTGCCCATCGGTAACGAAATTTTAGCCACGAAGGCTCGGGAGCCAGGAGGTCTCCAGTCCGCGTGGCTTTTTTTATTGACCCCGCAATTCAGAGGCCTACGGGCCTGCCTGACAGAGAAGGGGGAACTTATACCGAGCTGCGTTCAAAGAGCGATTTATTGTAGCCGCAGGCTTCAGCCTGCGCCGGCACAGGCTGGAAAGCCTGTGCTATCTTTAGACTGCAACTTGGTATTAAAGGAGGTCAGGGAACAATGTGTGAAGCTGCGGCCTATATCATCAAAAACGGCCAGGAGGAATTGCTGCTGGAGGAAGTGGACATCGTCGAGCCCGAAGGCGACAATCTGCGTCTGGTCAGTATCTTTGGAGAGCAAAAAGTCATCCGGGCCGCCATCCACAGCCTCAACCTGGTGAATCACAAGATTCTTTTAGTGGATAAATAAGTTGGGAGCGGCGCTGATGGTATTGTGCCGAGAGGGCCAGGGGTTGTGGCACTCTGCCGCCCCTCCCCAGTCCTTGAGAATTTAAAGAGAGCGAGGTCTTGGACCTAAATCTCCCGGGCGGCCCGGTCAGCGACCTGCACCCCGCGAGGCCAGGTAATGGCAAAGTTTTTTTACTTGAATTTGTCCACAATATCATATATACGAAATAATCCCTCGGGTAAGAAACCCCGGGACACGCTTTAATTAGATATTTTCTTAGATTTATCGAGCCACGAAGGCTTGCCACCCTTCCTTGAGGAGGGGGTCCTTCGTGGCTTTTTTTATGGCTCGATCTTGCCGGTAGCACGGGCATCCTGCCCGTGCAAGAACGGGCTGGAAGCCCGTTCTACCGGTTTATCTACGGGAAATTAAATTATGCATATCTCAGAAGGCGTTCTCAGTCCCGCGGTGTTGGGCGGGGGCGCGGCCCTGACGGTAGTGGGCACCGCCATCGGCCTGAAAAAATTGGACTATGAGGCCATCCCCCGGGTGGCCATCCTGTCCGCCGCCTTTTTCGTGGCCTCCCTTATCCATGTGCCGGTGGGCCCCGTGGGCCTGCACCTGGTGCTGAACGGCCTCATGGGCCTGCTTTTGGGTTGGCTGGCTTTCCCTGCCATTCTCATCGCGCTCTTCTTGCAGGCCCTGCTCTTCCAGTTCGGGGGCCTGACGGTCTTGGGAGTGAATACCTTTACCATGGCCGCACCTGCGGTCATCTGTTTTTATGTCTTTCGCGGCTTCCTGCGCCGGGGAGGGAAAATCGCCGCGGTGGCCGCGTTCGCCTGCGGGTTCACCGCCATTTTGTTGAGCGGGGTGCTGGTGGCCGTGGCCCTCCTTTTCACCGGGCAGGCCTTCCTCGAGGTGGCCGAACTGGTGGCCCTGGCCCATGTACCGGTGATGATCATCGAGGGCATCATCACCTTGTTCGTCTTCCTGTTTCTCCAGAAAGTCCGCCCGGAAATGTTGGAGGGTATCTATGGCTAATACAGTTTTCGGGTTTCGGTTTTGGGTTTCCAGCAGGAAAATGTTGGGGCTTTTGGTTCGGGGGGTGATATTGCTTTTGGTTCTTTGCGCTTTATCGACTCCGGCCCTGGCCCACCGGGTGCTGGTGTTCGCCTACGCCGAGGGAGATACCATCCACGTGGAAAGCAAGTTTGTCCCGGACACGCCGGTGCGCCAGGGCAAGGTCCTGGTCCTGGACGCCAAAACCGGCCAGACTCTCTTGACCGGCCAGACCGACGAACAGGGAAAATTCTCCTTTAAGATCCCCGCCGAGGCCGTGGCCCAGAAGATGGACCTCAAAATCGTGGTGGAGGCGGCCATGGGCCATCGGGGGGAGTGGCTGCTCAAGGCCGGCAGCTATCTGAGCGGTGCCCCGCCAGCCCAAGCAGCCGACCCCACCCCGGACCGGCCTCCCGCCGACACAGGCAAGATGCCTGTGCTCCCGGC
>CAZLRL010000317.1:0-3951 GCA_964561645.1 uncultured Desulfobacterales bacterium | reverse complement strand
CCGGGTCCTCATTTCCCCCCTGGAGGTGGATGAGGCCTTCGGGCTGGTGATGCTGGAGGCCATGGCCTGCGGCACGCCGGTGGTGGCTTACCATCGGGGCGCGGTGCCGGAGGTGGTGCGCCACGGCCAAACCGGTTTCGTGGTGCATAGCTATCAGGAGTTGAAAACCGGTTTGGAGCGGGCCTCGGATATCGATCCTGAGCGCTGCCGGGAGCATGTGTCACAGAATTTTTCCCGGGACGGCATGGTCCGGGCCTATCTGGAGCTTTACGAGGCGCAGGGCTGAAGTACCTGACTTTACTTTTTGGGTAAGCCGGTTTATCGTCAAAGGAGGCCATGCTGGTTAACCACCTGGTGCTGAAATTAGGGTTGGTTCGCTTTGCCACCTCCCTGTTGTTTATTGTCCTGGCCACCGTTTTGAACCGTGTTCTTGTGGTGGAACTCCTGGTGCCGGCCGCGCTGGTAACTTTCAGTTTCGCGTTTCAACATGTCATGACCCCGGTGGGTCTGGTCACCGGCTATTTCTCCGACGCGTACGCGCTGGCGGGCCGACACCGGGCCCCCTACATCTGGGGTGGCATGCTCCTGGCCCTGGCCGTCATGCCCCTGTTCCCTTCCTGGGCCCTGGCCCTGGGGCAAGCTCCCCACAGCCGCACCCTGGTCTGGCAAGGAATCGCCCTGTTCTCGGTCTTCGGCATGGGCACGACCATTTCGGCCACGGCCATCAACGCCCTGTTGGTGGACCGCATCCCCAGGGAAAATCGGGGCACCGCCATGACCCTGCTGTGGATTTTGACCCTGGGAGGGTTTATCGCCGGCTCGGCCCTGGTCACCCTGCTTTTCCCCGAATATGACCCTGCATCCCTGCAACAGGTTTTCCTCCTGGTGACGATCGTGGCCCTGGTCCTCACCATTATCGGGGTGTGGGGGGTCGAGCCTCCGTATCAGGGAGTTGCCGACGAACTTGACGATCAACTGGAGTTCTGGCCCACCCTGCGATTCCTGTTCAGCAACCTGCAATCCTTGACTTTTTTTTCCTTTCTGGTGGCCACCATCTTTTTCCTGGCCATCCAGACCTTCCTGCTCACTCCCTTCGGGGGCGAGGTGCTGGAATTTACCGTGGCCACCACCAGCCAGTTCGGCATTTACCTGACCTACGGGATCCTGGCCGCCATGCTGGGGGTGCACCTGTTCCTGGGCGACAGGGCCCGCCGGGGCTATAAAGGCATCCTCGCGGTGGCCCTGACCACAGGGGCCCTGGCCTTCGGACTCCTGAGCCTGGCGGCCTTTACTCCCAATCCCCTTTGGGGTTTATGTGCCCTGGGTCTTCTCGGTTTGTCCCGGGGATTGTATAATGTGGGTCTGTCCCATCTGACCATGGCCATGGCCCACCCGCTGTTCAGCGGCATTTTTATGGGTCTGTGGAACCTGATGAGCGGACTGGCCCTGGCTGCCGGAGAGATGGCCGGAGGCGCCCTGAAAGACTGGCTTACAAAAACCACCGGCAGTGTGGCCGAAGCCTATGGCTGGGTTTTCCTGGTGGAGGGTCTGGGGCTTATCGGCTGCCTGTTCCTGCTGTGGCCCCTGAAGCAGGAAACCTACCGGGAGGGCCTGGACCGCCTTTTAAAGAAAAATCACCTGAAACCAGATCCTGCTTTGAATATGAAAGCCGGAGAACGTCTCCATGACTCGTAAATTTTTTCTAAAAATATTGGCTCTGCTCTTCGCCCTGGGTCTGTTTTGGGGTTGCGGGGCTCCGTCTGAACCCGTGTCGCCGCACATCCTCACCTACACCTATGACAACGACACCAGGAAACTCATTCAGATCCTGGAAAAAAGGATGCAGCTTTCCGAATATCAGGACTTCAATCGGCGCTATAAGGGCCTTATAATCCCCCAGTCTCTGCTCCTGCGCTTCGAGCCCTTTGTCCTGGCCCTGTCCACCGAAAGCAAGATACCCGCGGTGCTGCTCCTGGACGCGCCCTGGGTCCAACGCTACGGTGTGGCGGGCTGGCTTTATGAATTGGAGACCGCCCGCTTCTTCTCACCGGAGGAGTTGGCCCCCCCGATAGCCGAGGCCTTTTCGGTGACCCTGCCCCAAGCCACGGGTGCAGCCGACAAGCGCCTGGTGGCCGTGCCCCCTTACATCAAGGGCAATATCCTGTTCTATCGGAAAGATCTGCTCCAAAAACACGGTCTCAAGGCGCCCCGCACCTGGGAAGAACTCCGGGCGGTGTGCCGCACCGTAATGACCCGGGAACCGAAGTTGAAATACGGCCTTATTCTCCATATGACCAATTTCGTCAATGATTTTTACCCCATCCTGTGGGGTTACGGCGGCGAGGTCGTGGATGCCGAGGGCAACCCGGTTTTCGGGGAGCCGAAAAACTGGGACGCCTGCCTGGCGGCCCTGAACGATCTCAAGAGCATGCAGCCCGACATTCTCCCCGGGCCGGATGACCTGAAATTATTTACCAAAAATGAAAGTCTGCGCCAGAGCTTTTTCAAAAGCGAAGCTCTGTTCATGATTAACTGGAACACCCGGACCTATAATTTTCGGCATCTGATCAAACAGTGTCTGGCGAGTCCCAACGGGTGTCTCACGGATTTTAATCAGATCGGGGTGGCGCCCATCCCCCGCAAACAGGGCCATGCCCATCGCTATTCCAATATCGGCTCCTTCGGCTGGGGGGTGAACCGCTTTTCGGTGGGCCCGGACCGGCTCTGGGTCATCAATCGGGCCCGGGAATTCATCCAGCTGGTGACCCACCAGCGTTTTCAGGTGTTGAACGCGGAAATGTATGATCAGGTTCCCTCTCTGCGCGATGCCCTGGCAGAAGTGAGGGAAAAAAACCTGAACCCGGTGGTGATGCAGGTTTATAACCAGGCTTTTGCCGAAGAGGATATGCGCTTGCGGAGCCGGCCCTACAGTCGCCGGGTAAACAATGTCCTGGAAAAGCACCTGGTAAGGGTGTTGTTCCACGAGGTCCAGCCGGAAGAGGCCCTCCTGGCGGCCCTTAAGGAACTGCAAAGCCCAGGCTCCATTTGAACAGATTATGTCCGGAGAACACACTCCTCCCCAGCATTCTCTGCGATCCCGGCTGCTGTTGCTCAGCGGGGCCACCTTCCTGCTGTGCGCCGGGGTCATCATCCTGTTTTTCCCGCTGCTGAACATCACCCTGCAAAATCTCCTGGAGCGCAGCGTCACCAAGATGAGGGAAACCAAAGAGACGGAAGCCCTGACCATCGCGCGGTTGTTGGTCCTGGAGTTCTCCCAGGTGCGGGAACTCATGGAAGTCAAGCCGGGCAAGGAAAACCAGATAGACCAGCGCATCATGAACCTTATCTGGCAGAAGGTAACCTTTAACGAAGTCATCGAGGGCATTGAACTCATCCAGGACAAAAGTGACTTAGCGGGCCGGCGCTTGACTTACCTCTTTTATCGCCGGGAAGCCCCGGATCTCGAGCCCATGAGCGGGCCCCAGAAACTGATGAAGCAGTTCCACGGCGCCGAAAGAAAGCTCCTGGAGGGCATCAACTCGCCTGAGACCATTGACAAGGAAAAGTTGGAGGTCGCGGTCAATCTGGGGCCCAAGGACGAGGGCCAGATGCTGCTGCGCTATCTGCCGGTGCATGTCCTGGTTCCCGAAGAGGGGGCCCTTTTCTGGGGGGTGGCCAAAATCGGCATCGACCTTTCCGGACTGACCGCGCTGCAAGCCATGCAGGATGAGGAGCAGGACTACCTTCGGACCGCCATCTGGCTGGAGATTATTTTGAGCCTGTTCATTTCGGGGATACTGGCGGTGAGCCTCCTGTACCTGTGGGCCCGCAGCCTCACCGAGCCCCTGCGGACCTTGAGCGCCACGGCCCGGGATTTTCAATCCATCAAATCATCGGAATACGATTTGTGGTTGGATAATCTGCGGCGGGTGGATCCCCGGGGGCAGATCG
>CAZLRL010000316.1:0-3958 GCA_964561645.1 uncultured Desulfobacterales bacterium | reverse complement strand
ATCATCGCCGATGCCCCCGGCCACTTTGCCGAGGAAATTAGCGGTGGCGGGCGCCACCACGATGGCGTCCACCTGCTGCCCCAAAAAAATGTGCTCCAGGGGGTTGACCTTGTCGCCCCAGAGGCTGCCGGACACGGGCTGGCCGGTGAGCGCGCCGAAGGTGAGGGGCGCGACGAATTCCTGGGCGCTTTTAGTCATTACCACCTTGACCTGGGCCCCGGCCGCGGCCAGACGCCGGGCCAGCTCCGCGGCTTTGTAGGCGGCGATGCCGCCGGTGACACCGAGCAGGATGCGTTTGTTTTTGAAGGACATGGCTCTTTGGGTTTCGGGTTTTGGGTTTTGGGCTTGGAGCTTCAAATTAAGACTTCTGCCAAAGTAAAAAAATTGTCATTCTGAGGGAGCGCAGCGACCGAAGAATCTAGATCCTTCGCTACGCTCAGGATGACATTAAGGGTTTCTGCACAGAACCCCAAAGTGTCAGGAATTATTCAGAGAATCCCCTGCCAATCTGTCTTTTAATCCTCTTTAAATGGACTCTCGAAACTCGAAACTAATAAAACGTAACTAAAAAAACGGATTGTACTTGCGTTCGTGGCCTATGGTGGTCACCGGGCCGTGGCCGGGGTAGACCACGTAGTGGTCCCCCAGGGGGAACAGTTTTTGGCGGACGCCGTTGATCAGGGCGTCGTAATCCCCGCCCGGAAAGTCGGTGCGGCCGATGGAACCGGCGAACAGGGTGTCACCCACATACACCAGGGGGCTGTTGTCCATGACCAGGGAGATGCCTCCCGGAGTGTGCCCGGGAGTGTGGAGGACGTTGAGTGTATAGGGCCCGAAGGTGATCACGTCCCCCTCCTTCACCAGGATGTCGGCCTCGGAGGCGCGCATGCGCTTGCCGGTAAAGAAGATGGCCTCATTATCCCGCCGCAGCATGGCCGCGTCCAGCTCATGAATGATAATCCGGGCGCCGGTGGCGTCCTTCAGCGGCTGGTTGGCGTCCACGTGGTCGAAGTGGCCGTGGGTGTCAATGATGTATTTCAGCTGGAAATTATGGTAATTCAGGGCTTCCAGGATTTCGTCTTCGTCGCCGCCGGGATCGATGACCACCGCTTCCTTGGAATCCTCGTCCCCGATGATGTAACAGTTGACCTCCAGGAGTCCCACCATTAAACCTTTTTGAATCATTCAACCTCCGGATTTATTGTTTCAGAATGACAAAATCTTTCTCGTTTTAAAGTTCCTGGCTCGAGCAGGAAAATGTAGGGTGCGCATTGCGCCCCATTAAATGCGCTCCTTCTCTGACCATGCACAGGCGAGACGCCTGTGCCACCAGGCTTTTCATGATTTTGAAAATTATATCAGGCACTCAAAAGAAATTTCACTCCCTGAAAGCCGAAATAACCGCTGAACAGGAAGAGGAAACAGCCGCAGCCCGCCAGAAAGCCGCGGTAGAGGCTGTCGGTGAAAAAGTTGCGCCCGTAGGCCACGGCCGCGGACACCAGGGTGTACCAGGCCAGGTCGGCCAGGATGTGACCGGCAAAGAAGAGAAAAACCCCCAGCAGGCCGAATTTGGCCGCGAAAATGACGTAGCCCAGGCCGATGGTCAGCCACCAGATGAGCCAGTAGGGGTTGGCCAGGCTCATGAAAATGCCGGACCACACCGGATGGAGGCCGGTGTCGGCGTGGCCGGCTTCAAATTGCAGGCGGCTGGTACGGGAGGCCCGGAGGAGCCCCAGGCCCATCCAGGCCAGGACCCCGCCGCCCACCAGACCCACGGTGCCCAGAATCACCGGCTGGTTCAAAACGCTGTCCAGGCCAGCCAGCAGCAGGAGGACCAGGGCCAACTCCAAGAGGCCGTGGCCCAGGATGATCAGGGGGCCGGCCCAGAAACCCCGGCGGGTGGCTTCTCCCACCGTGATGGTCAGAAGGGGGCCGGGCATCAGGGCGCCGGACAGGGCCACCACGAACGAGGTGACGGGTACGCCGGCCATGATCCATAAATCCATGCTATCACTCGCTATTGGTAATCTCTGCCAACATTTTATGATACCACACAAACCTTTTAGACCAAAGGATAATCAGGGAGTTGCGGGCAGGTCAGGAGTTTATGGGGCACAAGAGGCACCCTCCAGGATACATGGCTGATATCAAGGGGACGGGGGATTTTCCAGGGCTTAAAAGGTATCACAGGTCCCCGGGTACGGTTAGGCTACCAGTTGCCGGGCCAGTTCCCGGGCCCGGTCCAGAATTGCCGGCTTATCCTTGACCTCTCCGGGCCCCTGGACGCCCAGGGCCCTGATCAGATAGTTCTCGCTGAAGCCGAACATTTTCAGCCAGCGCTCGTAGCGGGGATGGATGTCGTTGAACATCTCGGCGTCCGCGGCACCCTGGGCCAGCAACAGGACGGATTTCTTGCCCGCGGCCAGGCGGCTGGTAAAATCGGGATTGACCCAGGCGAAGGTCCGGTCCCAGAAACATTTGAGTTGGCCGGACAGGTCGCCGAAATACACCGGGGAGGCCAGAACCAGAAGGTCGGCCTCGCGGATGGAGTCATAGACCGGGGTCAGGTCGTCCACCACCACGCAGGCGTCCTCGTCCGTCTTGCACTGGCCACAGCCCTGACAGCCGGTGATATTCATCTGATTGAGCTGATAGACTTCGGTGTCCGCGCCCCGTTCCCGGGCGACCTCCAAAAAGGCCCGGGCCATCAGCGCGCTGTTGCCGTTGGGGCGGGGGCTTCCCAGGACCGCGACGATTTTCATGGTTAGCTCTCCTGTGGGGTCGGTTTGAAAGGTGGTGAATGCTTGGAGATTTACCTTATCATATGCGGCCCGGGGCTCAAAGGGGGGTTTGGGGGAGAGGGGGCTTTGAGCTTTGGGCTTTGAGCTTTGGGCTTTGAGTTTTGAGCTTTGAGTTTCGAGTTTCGAGTTTCGGGTTTTGGGTTTCGGGTTTTGAGAAGGAATCGGCGGGCAGTGCCCGTCCGACATTTTCTAGATTCTGCGGTCGCCTGCGGCTCCCTCAGAATGACAAAAAACCATCACACCACTTCCACGCCCAGCTTTTGCATGTGCTTCAACGCGAAGGTGTGGGCTTCCGGGTCAAAATCCGCCACGCCGTCCCGGTACACCCGGCAGGCAAAGCCTCGATCCAAAAGGCCAATGGCGGTAAACATGACGCAAATGGAGGTGACATCCCCCACCATTTCCACCTGGGACACATTCTCCCGTTTCAGGATCTCTTCCAGGTCGGTATTGAACAAGGCATTGTAGCGGGTCTTATTTACCCGGTAGTCTTCCGGAAGAAAAGGGAGTTCCGGGATGATTTCCGAGCCCCAGGAGCCTTCCACCGCGTGGGTCCCGAATTGCTCGAATTCGCGATCCTCGGGATCATGAGCATCGCAGACGAAAATAATCATCCTGCCTGCGGACCGGGCCTCGGCGGCTTTCTGGACCACAAAAGGAATGATGTCACGGCCAGGGGGTCCCACATACAAGGCGCCGTTGGGGTCGATGAAATCATTTAGCATGTCCGCAATAATCAAGGCCGTCTTCCTCATGACTGACTCCTGGGGGTGAGATGTAGATTTTAGCCAAAAGGATGGGGGTAAGGCCAGGTAAATGCCCCCGATTTGGCCCTCCTTTTCTTACCCCCCAACCCTTTGGTAATCCGGGAACCCAGGCTTTTCATGGTGAAACACAGGCAAGATGCCTGTGGTCCCGGGAAAAGGGGTTTGAGGGGCGGCGGATTCAGGACCCTGGTCCCTTTCTACAAACTAGGCCCAAATATTTGGTTGTCAACCGAAACGAGGGGAAGGACCCAGGACTAATTGAAAAGACTAGATTCTTCGGTCGCCTTCCGGCTCCCTCAGACTCGTCTTCGACAGTTGGGGGTGAATTTTAGGCATTTTTGGGGCTTAAGTTGTTGAAATTATTAACCCCGCTTCCGGATAAATTGCAAA
>CAZLRL010000315.1:0-3978 GCA_964561645.1 uncultured Desulfobacterales bacterium | reverse complement strand
CGTTCCCGGAACAGGGCCAGGCCCTGGGCATACAGCTCGAGAAACCGGGCCAGGTTCTCTTCCGGAATTCCTTCTCCCAGAATTTCGTAGATGGCGATGGGGTGTTTTTTGCCCTTGACCCGGACCAGGTCCACTTCCCGATAGTAAAAGTCACCATCTAAATGCTGGGCGGTGGCGGCGGAAATCAGGATCTCGGTGCCATAATATTTGTTCAGCCCCTCCAGCCGGGAGGCCAGGTTGACGTTATCCCCGATGGCAGTGTAGTCGAACAGGCGGCTCGAGCCCATATTGCCCACAGACACCGGGCCGGAGTTGATGCCGATCCCCACCCGCAGGGAGGGCCGGCCCCGCTCCAGCCAATCCTTGTCCAGTTCCTTTAAACAGCGGACCATCTCCAGGGCGGTGCGGCAGGCCCGCCGGGAGTGGTCCGGCTGGTCCAGGGGGGCGCCGAACAGGGCCATGATGGCGTCCCCGATGTATTTGTCGATGGTGCCCCCGTGCTTGACGATGATTTCGCTCATCGGATTCAAAAATTCATGGAGCACCGCCACCAGGGCTTCGGGATCCATGGTCTCGGAGAGGCTGGTGAAACCGCGGATATCGGAAAAGAGGATGGACAATTCCCGGCGTTCGCCCCCCAGGCGCAGATTTTCCGGATGCTTGATGATCTGGTTTACCACTTCCGGGGCGACATACGATTGGAAGGCCTTTTTCAAGCGGACCCGCTCTCGCTCCTCGACCAGGAAGCGCTGCAGGGTGATGCCGGTATAGACCCCGGCTATCTCCAGCAAGGGATAAAAGACCTCCAGCTGCAAACCGTAGTTGCTAAAAGCCAGGTAATTGAGGGTCAGATACCCCAGCGCCAGCAGGAGGGTGGCCGCGATGGCCCCCACCGGCGACAGGCGAGGCAGCAGCAGCCCGAAAATTATGGCCAGGAACAAAACTGTGCTGATGGTAGTCACGGTGGTATTGGCCGGCAGGCGGATGAAATCCCCCCGCAGAATGTTGTCCACCACCGTGGCCTGGATTTCGAGGCCCGGGCAGACCCCCGAAAACGGGGTCACCCGCAGATCGAAGATGCCCACCGCGGTGGCGCCCACCAGCACCAGCTTGTCTTTCAGGGCCCCCTTGGGCAGGGCCCCCCCCATCACCTGAACCGCCGAGTAATTGGGGAACATGCCGGGCGGACCCAGATAATTGATAAACATCCGCCCGAATCGGTCCACGATGATCTTATCCCGTCCCAGGCGGACTTCCTTCACTCCCAGGTTGGACAGGGTAATTCCCAGAGGCGCCTTGTGCCGATAATGCTGCAGGGTCACCAGGGTCAGGGGGGCGAAAATGTCCGGTCCATAAGACAGGGCCATGGGCAGCCAGCGCACGGTGCCGTCCGGGTCGGGCACCATGTTAAAGTAGCCGCCCCCCGCCGCGGCCTTGGTTATCAGGGGGAGGTTGGTCTCCACCGAGTCGGCGCCCATGATGGGCACCCGCTTGGAGTCCCGGTCCAGCCAGCGCACCATGTTGTAGGTGCTGGCCTGGATGACCTTGGGTCCCAGAGGTTGACCGATGGTGAGGGACTTGGTTTTGCCGCCCACCCCGATGAAGAAAAAGCCCAGAACCGTGGGCGGACCCTGGCCGATAACCTGGGCCAACTCCCGGTCCACATCGGCCCGCCTCTCCTCCTGTTGGATCAGATCCAGCAGCTTCGGCGAGGCTGCCTGCTCTTGAGCCAGGTCCCGGCGCAGACGCTGCAACGCGGTCAAGGCCGCGGTTTCCTGGCGCTCGGCGAAAATGATATCCAGGCCGATGACCCGGGGTTCATATTCCTTGAGGCTGCCCAAAAGTTGGGCTATGACCTCCCGGGACCAGGGCCAGCGGCCCACCCGCTGGACACTCTCGTCGTCGATCGTGACCAGGACCACTTCCGGCGACGGCGGCCGCGCCCCCCGGTACAGAAATTTCAGGTCGTAAAACTTGAGCTCGATGAACTCCGTGAAGGGGAGGCGCAGGAGCACCAGGAGCATGACCAGCAGGGTGACGCCGGTGACCAGCAGAAAGGTGGTGTTCCGGAAAAGGCCCTTTATCCGGGCCAGTCCGCCGCTTTTTCTCGGGGCAGGCTGCTGCGGTTCCATGTCCCCTTATTAGCACACTTGTCAAAAAAATTCTAAGCTTAGAGCCCGGAACAGGAACCGCGGAACCTTATTTTTGAGACATCAGCGAGGCAGGAGGGCATAGCGGGGCCGCTTAAGGGACTGGGAACGGCAGACCGGACAGCGGGAGGGCGGGGTCAGGCGTTGCCGCTTGGTGAAGGTGAAGCCGCATCGGCGGCAGACCGCGGGAATGATGCGAAAGCGTAAGCCTTCCCCGGGCGCCCGGGCTAGATGTTGGAGGTGATCATACACCTCTTTTTCCGGGATGGAGAGCTGCCGGGACAGCTCCAGGGCGGACAGGGGCTCTCCCCGGAGCAGCTCGCGCATGGCTTGACGGATGGTTTGCATCTAGAAGAAAAATACCTCGTGCCTATCCGGTCCGGGGCCGCGGGTGTCCGTCTTTCGGAGGTGGGGTGAGCCGCAGGATTTCCTGCCTTGGCCAAACCGGTAGTACGGTCTTGCGCCCGTGGTGCTCAGGACGAGACCCCTGACGTTTTTTTAATCCGGTGGTTGCCACGCCGCCTGAAGGCTGCGCACCATAAGCCGTTGCTGCCCTTCGAGAAGCAGGCAGGCCGTTTACTTCCTGACCGACAAGATTCAGGGCTACTTTTTGTTGATGGGCCCACAGGCGATTCTGGCCCCGGCCGCGCCCGCCGGATCGGTGACATTGTCGTCGGGCTTGATGTGGATCATCAACGCGGTGCCCCCGGGATGGAACAGCGAATTTTTTTCGCCGGCTTTCAGAGTGACCAGCGGGGCCATGATTTCATAGGTACCGCTGCCATCCTGACCGACGGTAATGTTGGGCAGGTCGCCGGCATGAGGACCCTTGGGGTTGTCCAGACCGTGTTCCTTGTTAAACGGGTTGAAATGACCGCCCGCGGTCTTGAAATCCGGAGGGTCGCACGCGGCCTTCTCGTGAATATGAAAGGCGTGCTCCCCAGGAGGAAGATTTTTGACGGTTAAGTTGATTTTTACCCCCTTGGCGGTCTCTTCCAGGGTGGCTTGACCCACTTCGTTCCCCTGAGAGTCGATCAGGGTGGCTTCGGCCTGGGTCCCCTCCGCTTTCGCAGCGGGCTGGGCCTTTTCTTCTCCCCCGCCGCCGCAGCCCAGAATCACCAGCAAAAACATTCCCACTAAGGCCACGAGCATCTTTTTCATGGTAGTCCTCCTCTTGTGACTTATGGTAAAAAAGTAAGGCCTCAAACGATGAATTCCATGGCTGATCGGGAAAAAAGTGAGAGAAGTTGAAATGGGGGTTTCATAGGATCGCCCGATTTCTCGTTCCAAAGCTCCTGCTTTGGAACGCAAATTGTGCCCCAAGCTCTGCTTGGGGACCTTTGATTTTTCAAGACAAGCCATTAAAATTACTGGAATCTTTGCCAAGCAAGAGCTTGGCGGACAAGGGGTTCCCAAGCAGGAGCCTGGGAACCAGGATTCGAAAAATTCCTCGCGTCTTAGACGCCATGAATGGGGCGTGAAACGCACCCTACTTAAATTTTGAGAGTCGAGGTAGGTTGAAAATTCGTATCGGCATTGACACCGGCGGCACCTTTACGGATTTCGTCTTGCTGGGGGAAGGCGCGGGCCTGGTGCACAAGGTGGCCTCCACTCCCGCGGACCCGCTGCAGGCCATCCTTAAGGGGCTGGGGGAGCTCTGTCCGGGCGGTCTGGACGGGGCCGCGGTGGTCCACGGCACCACGGTGGGCACCAACGCCTTTCTTACCCGGCGGGGAGCCCGGGTGGCCCTGGTCACCACCCGGGGCTTCGAGGACGTGCTGTTCATCGGCCGCCAGACCCGGCGGCAGCTTTTTGACCTTGCCCCCAG
>CAZLRL010000314.1:0-3995 GCA_964561645.1 uncultured Desulfobacterales bacterium | reverse complement strand
CTGACTGCTGACTGCTCCCCTAAACCGGGATGTTCCCGTGCTTCTTGGCCGGCAGCGTCTCCCGCTTGGTGGCCAGCACTTCCAGGGCCTCGATCAGGCGGGGCCGGGTTTGCCGAGGCGCGATAACCTGGTCCACAAAACCCCGGGAGGCCGCAATATAAGGATTGTACAGCAAGTTTTCGTAGTTGGCGATGATCTCCTGGCGCTTGGCTTCGGGGTCTTCCGCGGCCTTGATGTCCCGGCGGAAAATGACGTTGGCCGCGCCCGAGGCGCCCATGACCGCGATCTCGGCGGTGGGCCAGGCCAGGACCATGTCCGCGCCCAGGTCCCTCGAGCACATGGCCAGGTAGCTGCCCCCGTAGTCCTTTCTGGTGATGAGGGTCAGCTTGGGCACCGTGGCCTCAGAGTAGCACCACAGGAGCTTGGCCCCGTGGCGGATGATGCCCCGGTGCTCCTGTTCGCTGCCGGGGAGATACCCGGGCACGTCGGCGATGGTCAACAGCGGGATATTGAAGGCGTCGCAGAAGCGGATGAAACGGGTGGCCTTGTCCGCCGCGTCCACGTCCAGGCAGCCCGCCAGCACCTTGGGCTGGTTGGCGATGATGCCCACCGGGCGGCCGTTGAGCCGGGCGAAGGCCACGATCATGTTCAGGGCATAATATTGATGGGGCTCAAAAAAGTCCCCGTTGTCCACGATGGCCCGGATGACATCGTACATGTCATAAGAAGCCCGGGGATCGTCCGGGACGATGGTGTCCAGGGCCGCGTCTTCCCGGGTGACGGGGTCGGAGCAGGGGCTGATGGGCGGGTCCTCCATGTTGTTGTTGGGGAGGAAGGACAGCAGGGTTTTGATCTGCTCCAGGCAGTCCTCGTCGCTTTCACAGGCGAAATGGGCCACGCCGCTTTTCTGGTTATGGGCTATGGCCCCGCCCAGGTCTTCGAAGCTGATCTCTTCGCCGGTGACGCTCTTGATGACGTCGGGCCCGGTGATGAACATATAGGAGGTGTTTTTCACCATGAAGACATAGTCGGTCATGGCCGGCGAGTACACCGCGCCCCCGGCGGTGGGGCCCATGATGGCGGAAATTTGGGGGATGACGCCGCTGGCGATGGCGTTGCGGTAAAAAATCTGGCCGTAGGCGCTCAGGGAATCGACACCCTCCTGGATGCGGGCCCCGCCGGAGTCGTTGAGGCCCACGAAGGGCACGCCGGCTTTTAAGGCCAGGTCCATGACCTTGCAGATTTTTTTGGAGTGCATCTCACCCAGGGAACCGGCCCGGGAGGTGAAGTCCTGGGCGAAGGCGAAGACCGGCCGGCCGTTGACCCGGCCGAACCCGGTGATGACGCCGTCGGCTGGAATTTCCACCTTTTCCATGCCGAAGTTGACGCAGCGGTGTTCGACAAAAATATCTGTTTCCCGGAAGGTGCCCGGATCAAAGAACAGGTCCAGGCGTTCCCGGGCCGTAAGCTTGCCGCTTTTATGCTGCTTTTCCACAGCCTGGGGGCCGCCCATGGCCTTGATCCGAGCTTCCCGTTCATTAAGTTCCTGAAGCTTGTCAGCCACGGTTTTCATGGACAACTCCTTTCCGACGCGCTCGTGTCCCCCGGCGCAGGGCCAGGCAGGCTGGGGAGGACAGGAGACTTGGAAGGTTGAGAGATTCTGGCGTTGCTGTAGGCGCCGTTGCCAATATATACAGAATTTTTAGAAGAATATAAAAGAATATTTTCTTTTGGGGATATTGTCAATCTTCGGTTTGTGAATATTTTCTTTTTAAGCGCAGGTAGAAGATTTTTGTAATGAGCCTATGGTAGAATCATTGAGGGTAGTCGGGGGCCACCGGGGCAGGGGCCCAGGTTCGAGTCGCCCGGGCTCAGCGCAGGCTAAAGCCTGCGGCTACATTTTATCCGGTCTGGATTTGGCCCATATGCCCTAGACTTGCCGGCCATGGTTGCTCCCGCCTGCCCGGCAGCACGGGCATCTTGCCCGTGGGTGGACGGCCTGGAAGCCCGTCCTACCGTTCTAATCAAGTAATAGTACTTTTCGACGCAGTCGCTTAGGAGCCCCGGGCTCTCGCAACCCGAAGATTTCAGTGGGGCGGGCCTCTGTGCCCGCGGGGACAAGGGGCGGCCAGAGACGGCCGCCCCACCAAAATAGGGCGCTGGAGAAATTTTTAAGCCTGGTTCCCAAGTCCTGCTTGGGTGACCAGAGGTGCCCAAGCAAGAGCTTGGGCCACAAGCGGCGTTCCCAAGCGGGAGCTTGGGAACGAGGAATAAACACCGCGCCAAGCCCGGTGGCACAGGTGTCTTCACCTGTGCTGGTTGGGCGCGGGGTAAATTTTCAGCCGATTGAGAACTTTTCACAGCAGCATTTCATGGTGCGTAAGACGCACCCGACATGAACCTTGAACCTGAACCTTCTCCCCAACCCGGTAGCAGGGGATTAAACCAACGGTTTCACAAGAGGATATGAATATGGAGGCCCCATCCAAGTGGAAGAGCGGCGGCGTTCATTGCACCACCGTGACCGTGCGTTTCGGCGACACCGACCCTTACGGCATCGTCTACTTTGTCAGTTATTTTCGCTATTGCCACCGGGCCATCGAGGAGTTCCTGCGGGCCGTGGGCTTGCCTCCCGAGGAGACTTTCAAAAATGTCCCGGAAGGCTTCGGCCTCCCCATCGTGGAGGCCTGGGGGCGCTTCCGCCGCGCCAGCCGCTACGGCGACACTTTGCGGGTGGAGACCCGGGTTCAGGAACTGCGGGCCAAGGCCATTATTTTTCGCTTCGAGTTTTACCCTGAAACCGGGGATGACCTGTTAGCCGAAGGCACCGCTAATCTCGTGGCCATCGACAGCACCTGGCGGGTGCGGGAGTTGCCGGAGCGGGTGAGGCGGGCCGTGTCCCGGGAGGAGTAGAAGCTTTTTCTTCGGCAGTGGCGCCTGAACTTTGGCACTCCACAAGGTTTTGCCAAACCTATTTTTCTGTCATCCGGAACGAAGTGAAGGATCTAAAAACTTAATTGAAAAGACTAGATTCTTCGGTCGCTACTCCCTTGGAATGACAAAAAACCGCAATATGAGTTTTTGTAAGAGCCTTTAGAAAATGGAAAATTTCGGTGGGGCGGGCCTCCGTGCCCGCCCGGAAAATGGGCGGCCAGGGACGGCCGCCCCACCAGAATATGGCCCCGAAAAAATTTTGTCACCGCCCGAGCCTATCCCCCTCTTGATCGCCGGAAATAGATAAATATTTTAAGAATAAAAAGCAGGTCTCTCTAATGAGCCCAAATCTCCAAAAACGGGCCCTGTGGTTATCGTACCTGACCGTGGGCTATAACGTCCTGGAAGGCGCGCTCTCCCTGGCGGCCGGCTGGCTGGCCGGGAGCATCGCCCTGGTGGGCTTCGGCCTGGACAGCGTGGTGGAGTCCCTGTCCGGCGGGGTCATGATCTGGCGCTTTCGGCCGCATCCCGGGCGGACCCCGGAGGAAGAAGAGCGTCTGGAAAAAAAGGCCGTCCGCCTGGTGGGCTATACTTTTTTTATTCTGGCGGCCTATATCCTCTATGAGTCGGCCAATAAGCTTATTTTTCAGGAGGCGCCCGCGCCGAGCCTGTTGGGCATTATCATTGCCGCGGTCTCCCTGGTAGTGATGCCGGGGTTGTTCTATCTCAAATATCAGACGGGCAAGTCTCTGGGCAGCGTCAGCCTGATGACCGACTCCAAGCAGACCCTGGCCTGTGCGCTGCTCTCCCTGGCCCTGCTGATCGGCCTGGGGCTCAACTACCTCTATGGCATCTGGCAGGCGGACCCGGTGATCGGGCTTATGATCGCCGGCCTGTTGATTCGGGAAGGCGTCAAGGCGCTGCGGGAAGAAAAATTGTGCACTTGTTGTAACGTGCCGTGTGAGAAGGGCTGAAAAGCCCCTACTTCACCACCAGCACGGGGCAGGCGGCCTGGCCGATGACCCGTTCGGCCACGCTGCCCATAAACAGGCGTTTCAGGC
>CAZLRL010000313.1:0-3996 GCA_964561645.1 uncultured Desulfobacterales bacterium | reverse complement strand
CGGCGCAGGCCCTGGGACGTGGCCAGCACCCGGCCCATCCGGTCCAGGGTCGCAGACAGGCGTTCCCGGATGTCATAGGGAAAGCCCGTGGCCACCAGGGCTTCGTTCAAACGGTCCACCCCGGACACCTTGAGGCGCTTGCTCCGGTTGAGCCAGGCCCCACCTCCCCTATTTGCCTCGAAGAGCTCATCCCGGAGCGGCTCATACACCACCCCATACTCCATCACTCCCGCGTCCTCGAACCCGATGGACACGCAGAACATGGGAAACCCATGGGCAAAATTCACCGTGCCGTCCAACGGATCAATGATCCAGCGGTAGGTGGGGCTGGTTTCCCGGGAGGCGGAATCGCGGCCGGTAGCACGGGCTTCCAGCCCGTGGGAACCCCCCTCCCCCACCTCACTCTCCATCTTTTCCTCCGCCAAAATGCCGTGGTCCGGGAAGGCTTGGCGGATGAGGTTGATGATGGTCTTCTGGGCCGCGAAATCGCTTTCCGTGACCGGGTCGATGGCGCCTTTCAGGGTGATGTCGTGGGGTTTTTCGTAATTGAGTTTGAGCAAGGCCCCGGCCGCCAAGGCAGCCTGCCGGCCCACCTGCCTGACCTGATCCAACAATTCTTGATGTTTCATTTCTTTTTCCCCTGCGTGCGCAGTTTGGCAGGTTTAATACCGATTTCGCTTTCAAATGAAACAAACTTACATTATAAGCAATTGATATTCTTATTTCTTTTACAGAAAACCGAAAACAGAAAACCGAAAACTGTATAAGAATCGGCGGGCAGTGCCCGCCCTACTTCTTTTTTCCCTGGGTGCGGGGTTTGGCAGTGGTGGAGCTCTTTTTCGGGGTCGGGCGCTTTTTTGGTGCGGCCCGGTTTTTCGTGTTGGTCTTAGGCCTGTTTCCGGTTCCGGGAACAGGATTGGCCGCAACTTTGACGGGCTGGGGACTCAGCGGCACAAACAGGGAAATCCCGAAAATCCCGATGGCAAAGCCCCCCAGATGGGCCATCCAGGCCACCGCGCCCCCCTGCCTCAGGCCGTAGAACTGCAGGGCCAGCCACAGTCCCAGCCAGACAAACGCGGGGATGTGCACGATTTCCGCCTTGAGACGCCAGAATACCATGGTCCGGATGGGGCTCTGGGGCAGCCGCACCAGGTAGGCCCCCATGACCCCGGCGATGGCGCCGCTGGCCCCGATCAGGGGAGCGTCAATGGTGCTGGCCGCAATCACGTGGAACAGGCAGGCGAAAAAGCCGGCAAACAGGTAAAAGGCCAGGTAGCGCCAGTGCCCCAGGTCGTCCTCCAGGGCTTCGCCGAAGATCCACAAAAACCACATGTTGCCGATCAGATGCAGCCACCCGGCGTGGAGAAACAGGGAGACAAACACCGTGGCCATCAGCCAAAACGAGGTCAGGGAGGTGAGGATATTCACCCGGCTGAGCTTGGCCGGCACCGCGCCCCCTTGCCAGAAAAGGGACAACGCCGCGTCCGGACCAATCTTCAGGGTATAAAGAAAGATCAGGACATTAACCGCGATCAGCCCCAGAGTAACCCAGGGCCTCCCGTGTCGGGCCGGTAATCCTCGGATGGGAATCATGTATTGAGAATGAGTTCGAGAAAGTATCCTCGGAAGTTGCCTTCCGGGACGGGTGAGACGCCCGTGCTCGGGCCGGTTTTGTTCTTCCCCCAAACCCCATTCTACTGCATCTCGGAGAGGGTGTCCAGAACCAGGCGTCGAAAAGGTCCGGTTGACAAGTAGAGGAGATTCAGATTAAATAAAACCTATGTCAAGGCCGAAGAAGAAGGTGTACATCAAGACCTTCGGCTGCCAGATGAACGTAGCCGACTCGGAACAGATGGCCCAGGTGCTGGCCCCGGATTTTGTCCCGACCGACGAGCCCGACGAGGCCGACCTTTACCTGGTCAACACCTGCGCCATCCGCAAAAAGTCGGAACAAAAAGTGCGCAGCCTCCTGGGCGGCCTCAAGGCCTTGAAGCGGCAGCGCCCCCACCTGATCCTGGGTGTGGGGGGCTGTGTGGCCCAGCAGGAGGGCGAGCGCCTCCTGGCGGCCATACCCCATCTGGACCTGGTTTTCGGCACTCACGGCATTTACCGCCTTCCGGAACTGGTGCGCCGGGCTTCTCAGGAGCGCCAGCTCGACGTGGCCCTGAGCGCGGGTTTTCCGGAAACCCCGCCCCGACGGTGGCAAACGGGCGCAGCCCAGGCCCTGGTCACCATCATGCAGGGTTGCGACAACTACTGTAGCTTCTGCGTGGTGCCCTATGTCCGGGGCCGGGAGCACAGCCGGCCGCCGGCGGAAATCGTGGCCGAAGTGCGGGATTTCCTGGCCGCGGGCGGCAAAGAGGTAACCTTGTTGGGCCAGAACGTCAATTCCTACGGTCGGGGGCTGGACGAAACCGTTACTTTCCCCCGGCTCCTGCAAAGACTGGCGGAACTGCCCGGTTTGGCCCGTTTGCGCTTTGCCACTTCCCATCCCAAGGATTTGTCTGACGAACTCATCGGCCTGTTTACCGAACTCGACCCTTTGTGCGAACACCTGCACCTGCCGGTGCAGTCAGGCTCCAACCGGATTTTAGCCGCCATGAACCGGGCTTATACCCGGGAACATTATCTGGCCCAGATAGCAAAATTGCCTCACACTTCCCCCGGGATCAGCCTGTCCACCGATATTATTGTGGGCTTTCCCGGAGAAACCGAGGCGGATTTTCAAGACACTTTGCACCTGGTAAAAAAAGCAGTTTTTCACCAGGCCTATTGCTTTAAATATTCCCCCCGCCCCCAGACCCGGGCGGCAGACTTGCCCGACCAGGTCCCGGAAGAAGTGAAAGCCGAGCGCCTGGCCCGGCTGCTGGACCTGCAAAACGACCTCACCCTGGCCGCGCACCGGCGCCTGGTGGGGCAGACCCGGGAAGTGCTGGTGGAGGGGGCAAGCAAACGTTCCCAGGAGGAACTTTCCGGACGGCTCCGGACCAATCAGGTGGTGAATTTTTCCGGACCGCAGCAACTGGTGGGAGAATTGGTTCAAGTCGAGATAACCGAGGCCAATCCCCACTCCCTCAAAGCGCGGTGGGTGGCAGAGCCCTCAGCCCGTAGCCGTCGGCCAGTGGTCGGGGGCACGCCAAGGAGGTTGTCATGTTAAGACAAATGGTGGTTTCGGGGTTAACCATTGACCCCTTCACCAACAGCCCCATCATGATCCTCAAAGATGTGGACTCGGACAAAGCTGTGCCCATCTGGATCGGCTTGCTGGAGGCTACGGCCATCGCCAGCGAGTTGGAAAACATCAAGTTTTCCCGTCCGATGACCCATGATCTCCTGAGGAACATCATGGAGAGCATGGAAATCAAGGTCATCCGGGTGGAGGTCTGCGATCTGCGGGACAATACTTATTTTGCCTTGATCCATCTGCAGCGGGAGGGCAAGGACATCAGCATCGACGCCCGTCCCAGCGACGCCATCGCCTTGGCCCTGCGGGCCCAGTGTCCGATTTTTGTGGCCGAAGGAGTCATCCAGAAGGCCCGGCGGGTGGACCTGTCGGCCCAGGAGGCCATCCATTCCGATGACGCCAAAAAGTGGACCGAGGTCCTGGAGGGTCTGGACCCGGATGATTTCGGCAAATATAAGATGTAGCAGTTAGCAGTTGGCAGTTAGCAGTCAGTGTCTTTTTTGATTGAGCCCCAACCATAAAATGCTAACTGCTAATTGCTGATTGCTGACTGCTCCCCCATGATCGACCTGCACACCCACACCCTGAACAGCGACGGGGAACTCCTGCCGACGGAGCTTTGGCGCCGGGCCCAGGTAAAGGGGTATCGCTTTTTAGGCCTCACCGACCACGTGGACGCCTCCAATTTCAGGGAGGTCTTTGCCCGCCTTAAAACCGCGGCCGACAACCTCAACGGGATTGCTCCTCCCCATCTGATACCGGGCCTCGAATTCACCCACTTGCCTCCGGAGACCATCGGCCCCCTGACGGCC
>CAZLRL010000312.1:0-4028 GCA_964561645.1 uncultured Desulfobacterales bacterium | reverse complement strand
TACCAGGGCGCCGGTTTGGGCGCCGCGGTAGGCGCGGCCATCGGCGCAGGCACCAACGGCAAAAATCCCTGGAAGGGTGCGGGTATCGGGGCTCTGTTGGGAGGCGCGGCCGGAGCCGTCGCCGGGGAAATCTACGGGCGTTCCAATCCCTATTATCCGCCGCCGCAACAGGGCTACGGCTATGCCCCGCCTTACCAGGGCGGGTATTACCAGAACGCCCCGCCGCCTCAGGCTCAATACGGGGCCTACCAGCGTCCTTATTACCAGTACGATTATTGAACGGAACCACAAAGGAGGCTCGAAAAATCGGTCAGTGAGATACAAAGGATGAGGCGGCGGCAGTTCCGGACGAGCAAAAACCCTGGTCTCTGCTCCCCGCTCTGACCCGGGATCAAAACTCTGCCGCAGATTGGAGGGCCAAGGATTAATTGTTCACCGACCCGCCGCCGCGGGCGATCTTCTGTAGGCTTGATTCATCAAGCCCTGGGGGCGCCATAAATTGCGCCCCTACAGCCAAGCCTTCCCTAGAGGCCCTGCCTCGCGGTGGAAGTTAGCGATTTTACCAGGTATAATGAGCCAGGAGTCGCGGGCCTCCTGGCTCTTTTTTTTGGCAACACCATTTTTCAAATGACTATTCTGCCCCCCATCCAGGAAATTTTTCTGTCCCAGGTGGATCTTGAGCCCCACCCGTTTTTGCCTTTTCCAGACGAGAACCTCATCCGGCTCCAGGAATCGCTCGCCGTGGTGGGCCTTTTGTCCCTGCCCCGGATGCGGCCCAGGGAGAACGGCAGGTGGCAGCCGGTCACCGGCTGGAAGCGCCTTAAGGCCGCGGCGCTGCTGGGTTGGGAGAAAATCCCTGCCCTGGTCCTCAGCCCAGGGACCCCCGAAGCCCAGCTCCTCCTGCTCTACCTCCACGACAACGCCTTCACCCGGGCCTTTAACCCCCTGGAGCAGGCCCGGCTGGCCGTAAGGCTCCTGAACCACTGGGAAAGGGAAACTTTGGTGGCCAAAGGCTTACCCCTTCTGGGGCTGCCTCCCGCCCCGGTCTATCTCGACCGGCTCCTGGCCGCGGCCGGGCTCGAGGCTTCCTGGCAGGAACTGGTGGCCCGGGAGCACCTGGCCCTCACGGCCGCGGCCCGCCTGGCCGCCTGGGAACCCGCCGACCGCGCCGCCGCGCTTTTTTTCCTGGCCGACTTGCCCTGGAGTCGGAGCAAGCAGGAAGAATTTTTAACCGCGGTGGAAATCCTGGCCCGCCGGGAAGGGCGCGCGCCCGCGGACATCCTTCTCGAGGAAGAACTACAGAAAATCCTGGCAGATACGAACCTCAATCCCCAGGAACGCGCCCAGAGCGTGCGCGACCGACTGAACGAGCAAGTTTCTCCCCGATTTTCCGCGGCCCAAAGAGTTTTCCAGACCGGTTTGGACCGCCTGGGTCTCAGGCGCCACCCCCGGCTGCGGCTGAAGGAGCCCCCCGCGTTTGAAGGGCCCGACTTCGAGCTCACCCTCAAATTCAAGGACAGCCAGGAACTCCGGCAACTTCTCCAGGAACTCTCCCGGCTGGCGGAATTGCCTGACTTCGGGGCTTTGGTTGATATTTAGAGCAAATCCGGGAGAACAGGCATCCTGCCTGTTCCTGCACAGGCTGGAATCTTGTGCTCCCGCTTCATGTAAAGAATTGCTCCTGCAAAAGGTTTCCATTTAATTGGGAAATAATTTCCAGGTCCGACCACGCACAGGTGAGGACACCTGTGCCACCTGACTTTCCCTAGTTTTGAGAGCCTATGATTTCATAGAGAATTCATGGCGCCCTGAAGGGCTTGATGAATCAAGCTACAGGACAATATGCAATAGAGCGTGCCATCAGCCCTTCTCTAGAGTTCCTCCCGCGTCCTCTTGACCGGGGAAACAGGCAGCCTGCCTGTTCCACAGGCTGGAAGCCTGTGCTCCCGCGTATTTCAGGGGATGAGGAAGGCAGCAAAGTTGCCGCGCTCACCGCTTCCTCCTCAACTATTCTTTCCCGTCAGTAAACTTGCGCCTTGGCCACCAGTACTTAAGTTATAGGGAAGTTTTCCCCTTCTGGGGTTTGATCCCATGGCCGACAAAATCATCCTACTTTCCGGTAGCACGGGCATCCTGCCCGTGCCGGGCGGGCTGGAAGCCCGTCTTACCGCGCTGGTTTAAAAATTTGAGAAAGGGCCAGCTTACTGACCCTTGGGCCTCCGGCCTCAAAATTTTTTTTTGTCCACAAATTTGCCCTTAGAGGATATCCGTTATGACCGAAACCGGCCCAACCAACCGGCTTATTCATGAAACCAGCCCCTATCTGAAACAACACGCGCACAATCCCGTGGACTGGTACCCCTGGGGACCGGAAGCCCTGGAGCGGGCGCGCGCCGAAGACAAGCCCATTTTTCTGAGCATCGGCTATTCCACCTGCCACTGGTGCCATGTCATGGCCCACGAATCCTTCGAGGCTGAAAATATCGCCGCCTTGATGAATGAGCATTTCATCAACATCAAGGTGGACCGGGAGGAGCGCCCGGACCTGGATGAGACCTATATGACCGCGGTGCAGCTCATGACCGGGCGGGGCGGCTGGCCCATGAGCGTCTTCCTTTCCCCGGACCTCAAACCTTTTTATGCCGGCACCTACTTTCCCCCGGAGGATCGGGGCGGCATGCCGGGCTTTCCCCGCCTCCTCGAGGCCCTGAGCCAGGCCTACCATGAGAAACGGGACACCGTGGTGAAAATGGGGCAGGAAGTGGAATCACGCCTGAAAATCCTGGCGGAAATGCCCGGTGAAGGCCAGGAGTTTACCGCGGCTGAGGTCACCCAGGCCGCCGGGCGCCTCAAGCAGAATTTCGACCGGGTCCACGGCGGCTTCGGAGGCGCACCCAAATTCCCCCGGGCCCTGGAACTGAGTTTTTTGCTGACGGAATATCGCCGGGCCGGCGACCGGGACGCCCTGGACATGGTCACCCTGAGCCTGGATAAAATGGCCCGGGGCGGCATCTACGACCAGGTGGGGGGCGGCTTTCACCGCTACACCGTGGACGGCGCCTGGGTGGTGCCCCATTTTGAAAAGATGCTCTACGACAACTCCCTGCTGGTGCCCCTGTACCTGGCCCACTTCCAGGTCACCGCCAGTCCCCTGTCCCGGCGCCTCGCCCAGGAAACCCTGGATTTTGTGCTCCGGGAACTCCAGGCCCCCGAACGCGGCTTCTACTCCGCCTGGGACGCGGACAGCGAAGGGGAGGAAGGCAAATTCTACGTCTGGACCAAAAAGGAAGTGGAAGAAGCCTTGTCTGCCGAGGAGGCGCGTTTGGCCCTCGAAGCCTTCGCGGTGACGGACACCGGAAATTTTGAGGGAAAAAACATTTTCACCTTTCCCTTGAGCGAGGAAGAGCTGGCCTCCCGCTTGGACCAGACCCCAGAGCAGTTAGCCTCCTCCCTGCAGTCCATCAAGGGGCGCCTGTACGAGGTCCGGGAACAGCGGGTCAGGCCCCACCGGGACGAAAAAATCATCACCGCCTGGAACGGGCTGATGCTGACCGCCCTGGCCCTGGGGGCTCAGGTTCTGGGTGATAAGAAATACTATCAGGCCGCGGCCCAGGCCGCGAAATTTATACTCCAGGAAATGCGGTCCAACGGCCAACTGATGCGCATCTGGTCCGAGGGGCAGGTGAGCGTCCCCGGTTTTCTGGACGACTATGCCGGTTTGGCCAACGCCTGCCTGGACCTGTACGAAACCGACTTCGATCTTGACTGGCTGAAGACCGCCCAGGATCTGGCCGCCAGGATGGAGGACCTCTTTTTGGATGAGGCCGACGGCACCTATTTTTATGTGGCCCGGGACCAGGAGGCCACCCTGGTACGGTCCAAAAGCCTCTATGACCAGTCCGTGCCCGCGGGAAATTCGCTGGCAGCCCGCCTCGCCTGGCGCCTGGGGCGCTTCACCGACCAGGAGGCGTATCAGAAGCGCTGCCAGGCCATTCTGCGGCGTTTTCAGCCCCAGATCTCGGAAAACC
>CAZLRL010000311.1:0-4039 GCA_964561645.1 uncultured Desulfobacterales bacterium | reverse complement strand
AGGCTGAGTGAAACCCCGCCTTCCTGTTACTTTAGGGGCAATACTGTTCACTTAAGCGCTACTGTAGGGGCAGGGTCCCCCTGCCCTTGGGCTGGAACTACTCATGCCTTGAACGGGGAGACGTCGCCCTTACACAAAAATGACATACCTCACCTTAGTTCTTGCAGTGTGCGCACTGCGCACCATCGATAGCCGGTCTAACAGTTTCTGGATGCACAGGTGAGGACACCTGTGCCTCCAGGCTTTTCGTTGTTTTGATAGATCCGCAGGTTCTTGAGCGACTGCCTGGAGAAGTTCCTTAGGCGGCCATATCCCGGTGGGGTGGCCGTCCCTGGCCGCCCATGGTCCTGGCGGCCATGGAGGCCCGCCCCCACAGAAATTTTCCAGTCTCTGAGAGAGCCGCAGGCTCATGAGTGACTGCTTTCCAACGAGGACGCCATGCCCGATTTCCGCTACACCCCGGATGAAGATATTCAGGTCCACGAAGAAGGGGCCATCCGCCTGATCTGCGGGCCTTTTCAGTCCCATGAAAACGGCCTGCCCGAATGGCTGAAAAACTCCGCCGACGCCTACGCCCGGGAGGACGCACCCCAAGACCGGCGGGTCATCGTGGTGATCTTCAACTATGGCGGCGGCCAGCGCCCCTCCATTTCCTGCCTGGATTTCTCCGGCATGACCAGCGCCATGGTCGAAGAAAATTTCCGGGTCTGGGCCGACCCGGAGGCCGCGCGGCGGGGCTTCCTTGCCGACCGGGTCCAGGGGGGCCACGGCAGCGGCGGCAAATGCTACATGGTCCAGATGTTCGACAGCCACGCGGTCCTGCACACGGTGAAAGCAAAGCGCGGCAACCGCTACGGGGTGGCCGCCCATTCCCTCAAGTTCGGCTATATTCCCGATAAATCCCAAGGCCGTGATTTTCCCGTGCCCGACCGCCGGGACGAACTGGAGCGGGTCCTGGAACCCCTGAGATGCTCTCTTAAGGAGTTGCCGCCCGAGGCCCAAAACGCCTTCGAGCCGGCGGACGGCTTCACCCTGGTGACCGGGGTGCTGCCCAAGGGCTATGGCAAAAAAATTCCCTACCGGCATCTCATCGGCAACCTCCAGGACCATCCCCAGATGATCCGCACCCTGGGATTATGCCAGGTCTTCGTGATGGTCAACGGGGGCAAACGCACCCATCACACCATCCACCTGGGCCTCCCCGACATCGAACCCATGGCCGGCGAGGCCAAATCCAGGGTAATTCCCCTACCGGAGATATTGCGTGACCCGGATTCGGGCCTGAAAGTCTCCACTACCCGGGAGGGCAAATACTCGCCGGGACGGCTGGAGCTGAAGAGTTCCCGGGTAAGCATGCGCTGGAAATGGAAGACGCGGCACACCATCTTATTTGTGGCCCAATCCGGTTTTATCGGTTTGGTGCCCGTGCCCGAACTGGAGGTCCCTTCCCATTTTCGGGACCACATCTACGGCCGGTGTACCCTGCCGGCCCTGGAACCCTTCAAGCAAAGCGACCGGCGGCGATTGGCGGACGGGGATCTCACCCGAGCCCTCAACGCTTTCATCGCCGAGCAGGTCCAGGCCTATGCCAAAGATTTTGAATCCCGGGAACGCCGGCATTTGATCCAGCAGGAGACCGGAGCTTTAAGCCGTATGAGCCAGGCCCTGGACCACTGGAAGGATGGCTTTTTGCACACCTTTGTGCAAGAGCGCTGGGGTCTGGACTTGATTCGGGCCGAACCCGCGGCGCCCCTCCCCACCGGCAAACCGGGGCGGATCTCCCTGGCCCTGACCTTCCCCCGGGCCGGCGTGGGGGTGGCCTTCAAACCCCGGATAAAATTTTTCACCGCGGCCGGCGAGCGTATTCGCAGCCAGCCGATTCTCCTCAAGAGCGACAACGAGGCCGTGGCCGCGGTGGATGAGGATTTAATGCTGGTCAAATCCCTGCAGCCCGGACAGACCACCCTGCGGGCCGAAACCCTGGACCATCAGGTCCAGTCCGCTGAGGTTCCCCTCGAAGTGGTCCAGATCCGGGAAATCACCGTAAAGCCCCGGCGGCTGAGCCTGGAAGTAGGTTCCCGCCGGCAACTGACCGCCTCCTGTGTGTTGGCTAACGGCGAGCCCACCGAGGCCATCTACCTGGACTGGCAGGAGGAACACCCCGAAATTGCCAAGGTCAGCGCCTCGGGGTTGGTATTCGGCCTCAATCCCGGCCGGACCGGGGTGGTGGCCGGGGACCGCGCTTGCCGTTCCAAGCCTGTGAGGTTGCGGGTGAATCCCCGGAAGGAACCGCCGCAACCGAGGACTTCCCCCACGGTGCTGATCTCGGGAGAAGTGGACCGCGATCCCGACACCGGCGAGTACGTCTACTTCAGCAGCGAAGACGCTCCCGTCATCCAGCGGCCGGTGGATGCAGAGCGCAATCTCTGGTGGATCAACGGGGCCGCCCCCTTCGCCCGGCTCTACCTGGACCCGGAGGAAGACTACGGCTATGACTCCCGGGAATGGCGCATTTACCTGGTGGAGCGCTTCGTGGACATTTTGGCCCAAATTATTATGACCAACATCGTCCAGGAAAGGGAAACCTTGTCCGCGGCAGAGTGGATGTTGACCCGGGGTTCCCTGGCCGCGGAAATCCAGGCCACTGCGGTGCGCGATTTGCACGACTTCATCCACGAAGGCAAACTGCCCCGGGTTCGGGGCTGAGCCGACTGCTTGCGCACCTCAAAAAAGTAGGGGCGGGTTTCCAACCCGCCCGTTCAAGAGATGATCCCGGCCCGGGATGTGCCCTGCGGCCCAACCCTGTCCCAGCCTGGCTGAAAATCCAGCCCTACCATACTCATCAGGTGGATTCCAGGTCTTTCCGGCCGTGTTCTCCCCCAGGATATCTCCCGGCTACCGCAGGACATCCATTACTCGTCCGCGGCCCTGTCCCACAAGTCCGACTTGGTTGCCCGGGCCCTGGATATGGTAAGCCCCCGAACCGTCTGGGATTTCGGCGCCAATACCGGCTTGTTCAGCCGACTGGCCGCCGACCGCGGTATTCCCACGGTCGCTTCTGATCTCGACCACGCCGCGGTGACCAGAAATTATCGCGACTGTCGCCGGCATAAGCAGACCAGCCTCCTCCCCCTGGTGCTGGACCTGGCCAATCCCACCTCCGGCTTCGGTTGGGACCACCAGGAGAGAATGTCCCTGCAGGAGCGGGGCCCGGCCGACCTGGCCTTGGCTTTGGCTCATGCATCACCTGCGTATCACCAACAACGTTCCCCTGGAAAACATCGCCCGGTTTTTTGCCAAAATCTGCCGTTCCCTCCTCATCGAGTATGTCCCCAAAAGTGATCCCATGGTCAAAAAACTCCTGGAGAACCGGGAGAATATCTTTTCCGACTATCAGGAAGAAGTATTTGAGCACTGCTTCAACGAATATTTCACCCCCATGGAACGATTCGACATGCAGGATACGGACAGAAAACTCTATCTTTATAAAGCAAAAAGTCATGGATAGACTGTGTCTTATGTATTTCAATTGAGGCAGTCAGGCTGGAGAGAGAAAAGCTAAGAGGAGGGGGCACCTTTAAAAGAATAGGTGAACAGGGAGATCTGAGTGGACAGGGAATGGCTTGGAGTTGGACCCTTCCTGCTGTCAGGTAATTTAATCGGAAAAATCTGATTAAATGATGCCGACTGTTATTCCTTGGTCCCTCTAATAATAGCTGACACATCTTTGGCGCCTATGTAGATATTCACAATCCCGACCAGTATCAAAAAATATACAATAAGCTTGTTCTCAGTTTCCATGCTGAGGCCGATAAGAATACAAACCGCGCCGATTAAAAAACTCAAAAAAGCCTTCGTATACTGTTTCACCGGTTACCTCCCTGGTAATGTTTGACTGGATTTGCCTTCACGTTTTCCTCTTGATGCCAAGTTGCCGTCAGACAAGTAATTTTACTGTAGGGGCACGGCTTGCCGTGCCCAAGGCGCAGGCTGAAGCCTGCGGCTACATTTTGTTACCTCTATGACAGCAACTTGGTAT
>CAZLRL010000310.1:0-4042 GCA_964561645.1 uncultured Desulfobacterales bacterium | reverse complement strand
TGCCCTGATTCCCGTCACTGCGGTGGGGGAACAAACCGTCATTCTGGCCGCTTCCCTGGACAAAGACCGGGACGCGCTGGACCAGGCCCTGAAAGGCGCGTTTTTCGAAAGCATGGAGTTGCCCACCGAGGCCAGCGGCACCGTGGAGGAGGCCTTGAGCGCGCTCAGCTCCCAGATCGCCAACCTCCAGGATTCCCTGGCCGGATTGCAGGCCCAGTGTAACCATCTGCAAGAAGAGCTGGGTCCGGAGTTGGCCCGCCTCCGAAACCGCGTCGACCTGACCCGCACCCTGCTCAAGGCCCGGGTGCTCTTCGGCAAGGTGGACCATGCCTACCTGATCAGCGGCTGGATTCCGGCCGGCCTGGTGGACAGACTCAAAGAGGAACTGGCCGCCGAACTGGGGGACCGGGCCCTGGTCGAAGTGCTCAGCCCCGAGACCGTGCCCGGCATCCGGGAGGGCACCCTCAAAATTCCCATCCTGTTCAACAACCCCTTTTTAATCAGGCCGTTTGAGCGCCTGACCAGGGCCTTCGGCACCCCGGGGTACGGCGAAGTGGAGCCCACCCCCTTCCTGGCCCTGGGCTTTCTGGTGATGTTCGGCCTCATGTTCGGGGACCTGGGCCAGGGGGCGGTGCTGGTGGGGTTGGGCTACCTGATTCTGCGCCGTTTCCTGCGCTATACCGACTACGGCATCATCCTGATGGAGTGCGGCGTTTCCTCCATGGTTTTTGGTCTGCTGTACGGCAGCTTCTTCGGCATCGAAGGTCTGCTGCCGGTGCTCTGGTTTTCCCCCTTGAAAAATATCAATTATTTTATGAAGATATCTTTGCTGATCGGAGTGGGGATCATCAGTCTCGGGCTGATCTTGAGCTTCGTCAACGCGGTGCGCCTCAAAAAGGGGCGGCTGCCGGCCGCGCAGCTGTTGGCGGCGCTTTTTTACTGGATCCTGGCCGCGTTGGGCCTGCGTTACCTTATGACCGGCGCGCTGGTGTGGGATTATTGGGTGTCGCTGGTGGTGGGCGCGGTCTCCCTGGTGCTTATCAGCTTCTTTATTATCCAGCGCCTGCGGGTTAAGCCGGAGAAGGCCAGACCCCAGGGGGAGGGCCGGGGGCTGCATCTTCTGGAGGGCGCCATCGAGGTGGTGGACGGCACCGTGCGCTATGTGGCCAACACCATTTCCTTTATCCGCATCGCCGCGTTTGCCTTGGCCCACGCCGGTCTGTTTATTGCGGTCTTCTCTCTGGCCGAAACCGTGGGCCGCCTGCAAGGCGGCGGCATCCTGTATTGGCTGACCGTGGCCCTGGGCAACGTGGTCATTATTCTGCTGGAAGGCCTGGTGGTCTCCATCCAGACCGTGCGCCTGGAATACTACGAATTTTTGAGCAAATTCTTCCACGGGGGCGGCGAGCAGTTCACCCCCCTGGAGAGAAAAGCCATATCATCCTGAGGGGGCCTTTAATGATGCGACGTTATGGAACGGCTGGGATCCTGATGATTTTTCTGTCCCTGCTCACCCTGTGTCTCTGGGCGGGGGCCGCCGGAGCTGTGACGGAGACCGTTGCCAACCCGGAGGTGATGAAATGGGCCTTTCTCTCCGCCGCCATTGTTGCGGGCTTAAGCTCCATCGGCGCCGCGGTGGCCGTGGCCGCGGTGGGGGCCGCGGCTCTGGGGGCCATGAGCGAGAAGCCGGAATTAGCCGGACGGGCCCTGATTTTCCTGGGCCTGGCCGAAGGCATTGCTATCTACGGCCTCATCGTGGCCATTATGATTTTGGGCCGGGTGTGAGAAAACCTCGATGAGCATGAAATGGATTTATCTTTGACCCTCACCCGAACCTGTAATTCTGAGGGAGCCTGCGACCGAAGAATCTAGATTCTTCGCTTCGCTCAGGATGACAAAGGGAATTTTGCGGGAAGCTCAGGATATGAATTTTTTCATCATCGCCGACCCCCATACCTACCTGGCCTTTGCTCTGGCCGGCGTGCCGGGAGGCCAGGCCGAAACCCCGGACCAGGCCCGGGCCTGGTTACAAAAAGCCCTGGAGGAGCCGGAGATCGGCCTGGTCCTGATCACCGAGCGCCTGGCCGAAGGTATCAGAAAGGAGGTGGATGCCCTGCGCTGGGAAGGCGGTCAGACCCTGGTGGTGGAAATACCCGATCTGACCGGTCCTCTGCCCCGGGAAGAAACCCTCTTGGACCGGGTGCGAGCCCTCATGGGCTTGCCCACATGAGGTCCGTAGGGCTGGAAAGTGAAGTGCATTCAAGGGCAGGGAATTCTTGCCAAACCATGAAAAGGCCCGGTGGCACAGGTGTCCTCACCTGTGCTGGACCTAGGGCGTGTCGTGCACGCCGATTTGCGGCGGCCATGGGCCGCCCTCTGGACTATTGTTATGTAGCCGCAGGTTTAGCCTGGGCTCATTTCCGTAATTTATTTTCGCAAGCTAAAGCTTGCGGCTACATTTTATCTAAAGCCTTAATGGACACTACTGGCCGATGAGCCGAATTTTTTCCACCGAAAACCGAAAACCGAAAACCGTAAACAGAAAACCATTTTTATGCCTCTTTATGATCAGGTCGATCTCCTCTGTCAGGCTGTTTTGGACCAGGGGAGCCAGGAAGCCGAGAAAATTTTGCAGCAGGCCCGCAGCCGGGCCGAACGCCTGGAGACGGCCGAAAAAGGGCGGGAACAGGATCTCCTGGAGCGCACCCGCCGGGAGGTCCAGGCCCGGGCGCACCACGACGCCCGCAACCTGGTGGACCGGGCCTCCCTGGACAGCAAGCGCCGGGTGGCGGAAGCCAAAGAGGCAATCCTGGCCCGGGTCTTCGACCTGGGTCGGGAGCGTTTGCTGGCCTTCCGGGATTCCCCTGAGTATCCAGACTGGCTCAGGAAAACGCTTGTCAAAGCGGTGCGCGAACTCGGCGGCGACCGCTGTCGACTGGTGGCCCACCCCGAGGATGCCGCCCGCCTTACTCCCGACCTCCTGGACGAAGTCGGCCGGGAGACCGGCGCGGCCCTGGAATTGAAAGCAGAGGGCCAGACCCCGCGCGGCGGCTTCCTGGCCCTCAGCGCCGACGGCCGGTTGCGGTACGATGCCACCTTTCAGGGCCTCCTGGAGCGCCAGCGGGACAGCCTGCGCACCGAACTGGCCAGGCGTTTATGGCAGGCGGAAGAGGAGCCTTAAGCTGTAAGCCATAAGCTTTAAGCTCTAGGCTATCAGCTATCAGCTTTAAGTCCTTGTCATATCTCAGAATCAGGGTGCAAAGGTTTGCGTGCTCGGAAAGTTTTTCAAAATGTTGGCGCAAGCTTTAGCTGGCGAGAATAATTCCGGAATTGGCCCAGGCTAAAGCCTGCGGCTACAGACAAAAAAAAATGCTTACAACCTAAAGCTTAAAGCTTAGGGCTTATGTCTTAAGGCCCGAACAAGCCGCTCTTATGGAAGACGCCAAAACAGCTGATTTTTCAGAAGTCCTCTGGGTCTCGGGACCCGTACTTAAAGCTTCGGGCGGGCGCCGCCTGTCCATGTATGAAGTGGTGGAGGTGGGAGCCGAGCGGCTTATCGGCGAGGTCATCGAACTGAATGAAGACGTGGCCACCGTCCAGGTCTACGAGGACACCAGCGGCGTCACCCCCGGGGACCCCGTGGCCGGCCAGGGCGCGCCCCTGTCGGTGGAGATCGGCCCGGGACTGGTGGGAGGCATCTTCGACGGCATGCAGCGCCCCCTCACCGTGCTCCGGGAAGCCAGCGGGGCGTTTATCAGCCGGGGGGTCGCGGTGACCGCCCTGGACCGGGACCGGGTCTGGACCTTTACCCCCCAGCTCCAAACCGGGGACCAGCTTCGGGGTGGGGAAATCCTGGGCGTGGTCGCCGAAACCCTGGCCCTGGAACACCGGGTGCTGGTGCCGCCGGATGTCAAAGGCGAGCTCACAGAACTCGTGCCTGCAGGTGAATACACCCTGAACGACGTCATCGCCCGGGTGCGCCCGGAACAAGGCGACGACCTGCCCCTCTATCTCTGGCACCGCTGGCCCGTGCGCCGGGTCC
>CAZLRL010000309.1:0-4063 GCA_964561645.1 uncultured Desulfobacterales bacterium | reverse complement strand
GCACTTAAGGACTCGAAATCATTGGCGTGGTTTTAGAGTTAAAGAAATAATCGTATAATAAAAAATGGGCTTTTTGTCTTTTCCCTCCACAGGCGGGACGCCTGTGCTCCCGCTGATTCCCCGAACCCCTCACTCCGGAATAGTCGGGTGGCGGCCTACGGACAGGTCATGGATGGGGATGATCAGGTCCGCGGTTTTTTTGACCCGCTGGATGCTGTCGTAGGCTGCCATCAGGTCGAGATGCACGCCCGGGGGCACGCAGGGGCCTGAGGCGGGGAAGTTCTGCTCGTTGCAGCAAAAGCCGGTGATCACCGCGTTGCCCTGTGTGGTCCTGACCACCACTGACTGGCCGCCCGGGGTGTGCCCCGGGGTCAGCATCACCGAGATCCCCGGCACGATTTCCTGGTCCCCCTCCACCAGCACCACCTCCACATCGTCCAGCAGGTCGGGAAAATAGCGATGGTCAGCGGGGTGGGGATTTTTAAAGAAATCATATTCCGCCTTTTGCACGTACACCCTGGCGTTGGTGCATTTGTAATCATTCTCGCAATGATCGTTGTGCAGATGGGTGTGGATGATGAGGTCGATGTCTTCGGGAGTCAGGTTATACGCGGCCAGGGCGTCCTCGAATTCCTGAATGTTCAAACCGTACTGCTCGGCCACTTCCTCAGGGACCATGAACTGCTCCAGGCCGGTATCCACCAGGATGTTCTCCGGTCCTCCTGCCAAATAAAACACATAAATGGGAATCCAGATGCGCTTGCCGTAGCCCTTGAGGTAGGTCATGATGCCCTGATCGGTCTCGTTGGCGCCCACCACCAGGGGATGGATGCGGTATTCGGTCATGATCGCCTTCCTTTTGATCTGATCCTTTAATTATACGGCAGGAACGCAGGCAGGGGAAAGCCCGACAATTTTTCCGGGCCTAAAAAAATCATCAGCGCCGGATTCTCAGCGCCAGGGTGTTAGTTCAGATAAAGGTCAGCATAACTCATACAAGGAGATGAAACATGGGAAACAAAGGTCGTAAACACCTAAAAACCATCCTGCTCGCCACGCTCATCATGAGCCTGGTGGGAGCCACCTCCGCGTTTGCCTACAAGGGCTGGGGCGGCGGCGGCCACATGGGCATGGGCATGGGCAAACATGGCCGGTTCATGAACCTGACCCCGGAACAGGCCGGCAAGGTCTTCGATCTGCGGCAAAAGTTCATGAACGACACCGCGGAACTTCGCAAGAACATGATGATCAAGCGCGCCGAGTTGGCCCAACTGTGGCGGGCTGAACAACCGGACGAAGAGGCCATCACGGCCAAAGTGAAGGAACTGGGCGCCCTGAAGGCCCAGTTCATGGAAAAGTCGGTGGCTCAACGCCTGGCCATTCAAAAGATTGCCCCCAACGCCATGGGACCGGGCAGGTTTGGTCCCGGCATGAGTCCCGGCATGGGTCCCGGCATGGGTCCCGGGTTTGGACCGGGTAAAGGCAAGGGCCAGGGACGCGGCCCGGGGGCCGGATTCATCCCCGGTTCTGATGGGGTAGCCGGTTACGAGGCCGAGCTGAATCAGGGCCTGGCCTCAAACCTGGAATAATTCGACTGGCCAACAATAACTTGTTAATGTAACCAACCCGGCAGGGGGCCTGCCCCCTGCCCCGGGTTTGCATCAGCTTCCATTTGGGGGGGAATGATGGAATATTTGGCGATAGTCCTGGTTTGTCTGGGGGTCCTGGCTCTAATCTGGACTTCGGCTCGCACCGGGCGGGTCCGAAACCGGCGTGAACCGAGAAAATGATTTATACGGTTTTCTGTTTTCTGTAAAAAGTAAGATTATCAACTGCTTAAATCACAAGTTTGTTTCATTTGAAAGCGAAATCGGTATTAAACCTTTGGATTTCCGGCAGTAAACCCTCCTTCTCTAACCTCCTTCTTCTCTGGCGGGGCCAGTCCCAGGACTGGCCCTTTTTTCCAACCGTCCGAATTATTGATGAGCTAACGGCAGCCGACCCCGGGATTGGCAGGCCGGAAAGAATATTAAAGGCTTATCAAGCGGGCGCCGAAACTTGCAAAAAGTCGGGAATGGGATTATCTTAATCAGAGGAGTTTGTGCTCAGTATGATATGAAAATTATTCCTATTCATACATTTCCGGCTCCGGTTCTCAAAGCCCGGGCTAAGGAAGTCAAGGATATTAACGGCGAGCTGCAGCACCTCATAGATGACATGGGGACCACCATGTACAGCGCCCCGGGGCTGGGTTTGGCCGCCAATCAGGTGGGGGATCTGCGCCGGGTAATTGTTTTTGACCTGGCGGCCAAAGACGGGCCCCAGGACCTGCAGGTGATCATCAACCCCTGCATCACCGAATGTGACGGGGAGGTGGTTCACAACGAGGGCTGCTTGTCGGTGCTGGATTTTTCCGCGGAGGTACGCCGCAGCGCCCGGATATGCGTCACCGGGGCGGACCGCCACGGCAAGCCCATCGAGGTGGAGGCCGAGGGCCTGAAAGCGGTGGTGCTGCAGCATGAAATCGACCACCTGGACGGCATTCTGTTCATCGACCGCATCAGCCGCTTGAAACGGGGTCTTTACGTCCGGCGACTGAAAAAGCAGCAGGCCGAAAACAGGTGAAAACCGGTCCCTGGCGTCTCATTTTTTTGGGCACGCCTCAGTTTGCCGTGCCCTCCCTGGCCGCGCTTTTGGAGGCCGGGGAAGAGGTGGTCGCGGTTATCACCCAGCCGGACCGCCCCCGGGGCCGGGGCCAGAAGGTCAGCCTCCCGCCGGTCAAGGAGCTGGCCCAAAGCCGCGGCCTGACGGTGCTGCAGCCGGTGCGCCTGAAAGATCCGGATTTTATCGCCAGGCTGAAAGACCTGGCGCCGGAACTCATGGTGGTCACCGCGTACGGCCGCATCCTGACCCACGAGATGCTGGCCCTGCCCCGCGAGGGTTTTTTGAATGTGCACGCGTCGCTCCTGCCCCGGCACCGGGGCGCGGCGCCCATCAACTGGGCCCTCATCCGGGGGGATCAGGAAACCGGGGTCACCATCATGTGGGTGACCTATGAGGTGGATACCGGGCCCATTTTTCTCCAGGAGCGGGTGCCCATCGACCCGGAGGACAACGCCGGCACCCTGGCGGCCAAGCTGGCCGAGCGGGGGGCAGCCCTTCTGGTCCAGGCTTTGGAAAAATTGCGCCGGGGTGAAGGCCAAAAGATTCCCCAGCCTGAAACCGGCGTCACCTACGCACCGCCTCTCACTCCGGAGATGCGCCTCCTCCGTTGGGACCAGGACGCGGCGCAAGTGGCTAACTGGATCAGGGGCCTGGACCCCCGACCCGGCGCTTACACCCTGTGGCAGGGGCAGCGCCTGCGGCTGTTCGGGGCCCGGGTGGAAAAGCCCGGCAACCGCGCGGCCGCCCCCGGCACCGTCCTGGGCCTGGTCCAGGGCCGCCTGGAACTAGCCTGCGGCCAGGGCACCATGGGTATCAAGGAACTGCAATCGGCCGGCCACAAGCGGATGCCGGCGGAGGCGTTTTTGCGAGGCCAGCCTCTGCTCGGCCAGGTTTTGGGACACTAGGATATGCCGGAAACCGGTCCCCTCCTGAACGGCGGCAACTCCATCCGGCCCCAGAAGCGCATTTTCCTGGGGCTGCTCACCCTTACCTGCCTCCTGTTCACCCTGCTGCTGGGGATCCTCTGGTACGTTCCTTACGTGGGCCTGGCCAATCTCCACGCCAATCTTCCCCTCATTTTGGGCATTGTCTTCGGGGTCATCCTGGTACTGGTCTTTACCGGCATGGTCATCCTGGCCCTGACCGTGCTGTTGGGCCGGGACCTGCCTTTTTCCCGCAGCCTGCGCGGGGTGCTGGTCAAGGTGCTGCTGCCCTTGATGAGCGGCGTGGGCAAGCTCTTCGGCGTCTCCAAAGACCAGGTGCGCCGGTCTTTCATCGAAATCAACAACCAACTGGTCCTGGCCGCGCATCTGCGGGCCACCGCGGATAAATTGCTGTTGCTCATGCCCCACTGCCTGCAGTTTCACGAATGCAAGTTTCGCATCACCGGCAACACCGT
>CAZLRL010000308.1:0-4070 GCA_964561645.1 uncultured Desulfobacterales bacterium | reverse complement strand
AAGCCTGCGGCTACATTTTGCCAGAAGCTCAGGAGTTAAGGGCATAATCGGTAAAAAATATTAAAGAGGAATTTTAAGGTAAGGGTGGTTCTGGTTTTGAGAGAAGCGAATTCAGAACTGCCGCAAAAACCGCAGGTCGTTGTCGAAAAACAGGCGGATGTCGTCAATGCCGTATTTCAGCATGGCGATGCGCTCCACCCCCAGGCCGAACGCGAAGCCGGTGTACTCTTCCGGGTCGTAGCCCACGGCTTCGAACACCGCCGGGTGGACCATGCCCGCGCCCAGAACCTCCAGCCAGCCGGTGATCTTGCAGACCCGGCAGCCCTCCCCCCGGCAAATGACACAGGCAATGTCGATTTCGGCCGACGGCTCGGTGAAAGGGAAATAGCTGGGCCGGAAGCGCAGGCCCACCTCGGGCCCGAATATCTGGTGCACGAATTCCGTAAGCACGCCCTTCAAATCGGCAAAAGTAACTCCCCGGTCCACCAGCAGCCCCTCCACCTGGTGGAACATGGGCGAATGGGTCATGTCCGAATCCCGGCGGTAGACCTTGCCCGGCGCGATGATGCGCACCGGCGGCTGCCGCTTTTCCATGACCCGGATCTGCATGGGGGAGGTGTGGGTGCGCAGCAGCACCCGGTCGTTGAAGTAATAGGTGTCCTGCATGTCCCGGGCCGGGTGGTCCGGCGGGATGTTCAGGGCCTCGAAGTTATACCAGTCCAGCTCCACTTCCGGGCCGGTGACGGCCTCGAAGCCCAGGTACAGGAAGATATCGCAGATCTCCTCCATGATGCGGGTCAGGGGATGGAGCCGTCCCAAAGGCCCCCGGCGGCCGGGCAGGGTGACGTCCAGGGCCGGGGCCGCGGCCCGGGCCGCGGCTTCTTTGAGCGCGGCCAGCCCTTCGGCCAATGCGGTTTCAAGGGTTTCCTTGGCCTGGTTGGCCCGGGCGCCCACCTGCCGCCGCAGCTCCGGGTCCAGGTCCTTGAGCCCCCGCAGCACCTTGGTGAGAGCGCCTTTGCGCCCCAGGTATTTTACCCGCAGGGCCTCCAGCTCCTCGGCGCCGGTTGCCTGGCGCACCTCCTCCAGGGCCGCGTCGGACAATTGCGCGATTTCCTGCTCTATGGCCGTCATGACATGTAACAAGCGGGAGCACCGGCGTCTAAGCGGGAGCACAGGCATCTTGCCTGTGGAAACCGGCTTAAAGCCTGTGCTACGGGTGATTTTGGGCCTTTGCCCCCTTGCCCTGTCCCCATTCCTCAATGCTTAAGATAACCGGGAGCACAGGCATCTTGCCTGTGGAAACCGGCTGGAACCGTGCTGCGGGTGATTTTGGGCCTTGGCCCTCTTGAGCCCGGCGCCAGTATTCAGCAGCCGGTAATCGAGGCCCATTTTACTGATCACTGATCACTGGTTACTGATCACTGAATCATTGGTTTAAAAGGGGAGGGCGGGAAAGCCTCGCTCCCCCAACCCTCCCCTCGAGTTTCCTCCGCCTCCCTAAGCCGACGGGCGGCTGAGGTCGGTAATCTGGGCGAACACCTTCGGGGAATAAACCGCCAGATCCGCCAGCATCTTGCGGTCCAGGGCAACATCGGCCTTTTTCAGGCCGCCTATGAATTTGCTGTAGGACATTCCTTGAGGCCGCAGGGCCGCATTGATCCGGGTGATCCACAGGCTGCGGAATTCCCGCTTGCGCACCTTCCGGTCCCGGTAGGCGAAGCACAGGGCCCGCTCCACCGCCTCCCTGGCCGACCGGTACAGACGCCGGCGGCCGCTGCGGTAGCCCTTGGCGAGCTTCAGATACTTCTTGCGCCGGGCCCGGGAGGCCACTGTTTTTTTGACGCGTGGCATGATCTACTCCTGACTGCAGATATTCGGCATCAGCCTCTTCAGGCTCTTGACTTCCGTATGATGCGCATAGGACGGCAGGCGCTGCTTGCGCTTCCGCTTCCTCGATTTGCTGGTCAACAAATGGCTGTGGCCGGGGCGCTTGTGCTTCAAGCGGCCGCTGCCGGTGCACTTGAAACGCTTGGCCGCCCCCCGGTGGGTCTTTAATTTGGGCATGGGTTAATCCTTTTCCAGCGCTTTATATTATCCAAACGATGGGGAAGTACTGCCGGTAGCCGGTCTTCGGTCCGCCCTGACCGGGAGACCCTTCCTCACTAAACGCAAATTTTTATTATAGTATGAAAATTTCCCGCCTCGAAATCAAAAACTGCCGCCGGCCCGGAATTTTTTACTTGGGCGCCACGATCATGAACAGGGTGCGCCCTTCGTGCCGGGGCTCCTGCTCCACCGTGCCCACGTCAGACAGAGACTCCGCCATCTGCTTGAGAATCATGTAGCCCCGGTCCTGGTGGGCCATCTCCCGGCCCCGAAAGATCATGGTCACCTTGACCTTGTCCCGGTCCGCCAAAAACCGCCTGATATTCTTGAGCTTGAAATTCATGTCGTGCCCTTCGATCTTGGGGCGGACCTTGACTTCCTTGACCTGGATGGTGGTCTGGCGGCGCCGGGCCTCCTGCTGCTTCTTGCTCTGCTGATACTTGTATTTGCCGTAGTCCATAACCCGGCATACCGGCGGGTTGGCCTGGGGGGCCACTTCCACCAGGTCCAGGTTGGACTTGGCCGCGTGGGCCAGGGCATCCTTGGTATTCATGACCCCGACCTGCTGGCCGTCCTCGGCAATGAGGCGCACTTCAGGAGCCTTGATGTTTTGGTTGATTCGGACCCGCTGCGGGGGCGGCCTCTGGATGGTGCTTCGTCTCCTCAAACTCAAATATTCTCTCCAGGAAAGGGGATGCGGCTCTCTGCTTGCAGCCGGTTGACAAAAGTTTCGATCTCCAGGTTCTTCAACTCCGTGCCGTCGCGCAGCCGGGGCGAAATGGTGCGGTTTTCCGCCTCCCGGTCCCCGACCACGATCATATAGGGAATTTTTTGCAACTGGGCTTCCCGGATTTTGTAGCGCAAAGTCTCGGGCCTAAGATCAATGTCCACCCGCAGGTCCGCGGCCCTGAGCTTGCCGGCCACTTCCTGGGCATAATCGTGGACCCGGTCGGTGATGGGCAGTAAAACCGCCTGCACCGGCGCCAGCCACACCGGAAACGCGCCCGCGAAGTGCTCCACCAGCACCCCCAAAAAGCGCTCCAGGGACCCCAGCACCACCCGGTGCAGCATGACCGGCCGATGCCGCCCGCCGTCCGCGCCCACATAATTCAGGTCGAAGCGCTCCGGCAGGGTAAAGTCGCACTGGATGGTGGCGCATTGCCAGGCCCGCCCCAGCGCGTCCTTGAGCTTGATGTCGATTTTGGGTCCATAAAACGCGCCTTCCCCCTCACAAATATGGAAGGGGAGACCCTTGGTCTTAAGCGCATTGGTCAGGGCATTGGTAGCCAAATCCCAGTCCGCGTCGGTGCCGATGGATTTTTCGGGCCGGGTGGACAGCTCCACTTCATAATCGAACCCGAAGATGGCCATGACTTCGGCCACCAGGTCCAACACGCCCAAAATTTCACTTTCCACCTGCTCGGGAGTGCAGATAATGTGCGCGTCGTCCTGCGTGAACTGGCGCACCCGGGTGAGCCCGTGCAGCACCCCGGAGCGCTCGTGGCGCAGCACCGTGCCGATCTCGAAATAGCGCAGGGGCAGCTCCCGGTAGCTCCGCACCTTGGACTTGTAAATCAGCATGTGGGCCACGCAGTTCATGGGTTTGATGCCGTACACCTGCCCCTCGGCCTCGGTGAAGTACATGTGGTCCTTATAATTCTGCATGTGGCCCGATTTTTCCCACAGGTCGGCCCGCAGCATCTGGGGTCCCATGACCATCTGGTAGCCCCGCTTCAGGTGCAGCCGGCGCTCGAAATCCTCGATGAGGCTCCGGAGCAGCGCGCCCTTGGGGTGGTAAATCACCAGCCCCGCTCCGGCCTCCTCCTCGATGGAAAACAGCTCCAGCTCCCGCCCCAAACGGCGGTGATCCCGGCGCTTGGCCTCCTCGATGAGCTCCAGGTGCCGCTCCAGTTCGGCCCGGGTGGGAAACGCGGTGCCATAAATGCGCTGCAGCATGGGCAGGC
>CAZLRL010000307.1:0-4073 GCA_964561645.1 uncultured Desulfobacterales bacterium | reverse complement strand
GCTGGCATTCCCGACACCTTCGGGTAATTCTTGCAACGCTCACTGAGATTTTTAATACCATGTATGTGATTCCTGAACTTCGCGCAGAAAAGAGAAAATCCATCCTTGCCTTGAAAGAAGAAGTATTGGGGGAAAAGAAAACAAGATAAGCGTCTTATGGGGGGACAATACTCCTGATTAAAAAAGACTGGCAATCTTTGATTGCCTAACCCCTTGAAATTATTGGTGGCGGGGCCCAGAATCGAACTGGGGACACGCGGATTTTCAGTCCGCTGCTCTACCGACTGAGCTACCCCGCCACCACCGTTTTGTTTATCTCTTCGACTCCCACTTGTCAACAGGAAATCCTCCTTGCCAAACCACCGAATTCCGGGGACAATATTCGGTAGAGCAGTCTATGGTGCGTAAGACGCACCCTACGATTTTGAAGCTCTTTAACCTTAATGCTTTGAACTTTTCGTAATTAAAAAAACAGGTTAAACTTTTGCAATCCATCTGGCTTACCGGCTCCCCCGCCGCGGTGCAGTCCCTGGAAAAAATCCTCCTGGGCGGCGGCTATGATATTAAGGTGAAGGAGGCCGAGGAGCTGACCTCCCCGGCTCTCGAGGAGCGCCCCGACCTGCTCATCATCGCGGAGGAGCCGCCCCGCCTGACCCGGCTCATGTCCCGCCTGCGGGTGGAGCCCTCCTGGCGGGACCTGCCCATCATCGCCGCGTTGACCCGGTTCAGCGACGCGGTGGCCGCCCAGACCCTGGGCATGGGCGCGGACGAGTTTCTCACCGCCCCTTTTCAGCCCCAGGAGGTCCTGGCCCGGGTGATGGTGGTCCTGCGGCTGCACCAGCAGCGCCAGCTCCTGGTCTCCTCCCAGACTGAGTTTGCGCGGGTATTTTCCGAGAGCCCCCACCCCCTGTTTTATTGCGACCGCCAGGGCTTGCACTGCCGCCTCAACCCCACCCTGGTGAAGCTTCTGGGGTATAATCCCAAAAAAGGCGAGACGCCTCCGGAGGACATCAACGAGTTGCTGTATAACGCCGAGGAGCGGGAGCGCTTTCTCCAGGTGCTGCGGCTGCCCCACGCCGAGGGTCACGTCAAGGTGCGCCTGAAAAGCCGCTACGGCCAGCCGGTTACGGTGCTTTTGGCCGACCTGGGCCACCAGGCGCCTTCCGACCAGGTGGGGTTTGAAATCCAGCCGGTGGGCTCCCCCTCCCCTTTGAAGCGGGCCCTCCACAGCCTGGTGGAAAATTTCCTCCCCGCGGCGCGGGATTATCTCAGCCTCCTGGAAATGACTCCCCTGCTGGGCGGCCGCTATGAAAAAATCAAGAAACTGGGCTATGGCTCTTTCGGGGAGGTCTGGCAGGTCAGGGACACCGAAGAACTTGAGGGACCCCGGCTGTATGTCGCTAAAATCCCCTTTATCAAGGCCGCCAACGCCAAGTTTCGCCTGGAAGCCGAGATCTGCCGCCGTCTCTCCCCCCATCCCGGAGTGGTGGAACAGGTGGCCACCCTGGAAGACGACGACAAGGTGGTGCTGATCCAGGAATATCTTCCCGGCCAAACCCTGGAGGAAATGTTGGGCGAAGAACTGCCCCGGCCCCTGGTGGAGAGCCTCATCCTGCAGCTCATCGAAGTGGTGGCCCATGCCCACCAACACCGCATCATGCACCGGGACATCAAGCCCGGCAACATCATGGTGCTGCCGGACGGCACCCTGAAGCTCCTGGATTTCGGCGCCGCCAAAATCCTCAAGGACAAAGACATCAGCGCCACCATGGTAGGCTCCCGGCCGTTCATGGCCCCGGAACAGATCATGGGCAAAAGCGAGGTGCGCAGCGACCTCTGGGCCATCGGGGTTATAATGTACATGCTCTATACCGAAGAACTTCCTTTTTACAGCGAGGTGGAAAAGCTGTTGATCGACCAGATTTTGGAAAGGGAACCAAGGCCGCCCCGGGAATTGAACCCGGAGTTGCCTCCTGACCTGGAAGCCATCATCCTCAAGTGCCTGGAAAAAGATGTGAACCAGCGCTACGCCAGCGCTTTGGCCCTAAAGGCCGACCTGCTCGGGCACTTCCCCCACTACGGCGAACGGGCAGCCTGAGCTATGGACCCTCTCACCCACATGGCCACCGGCGTCGCCCTGTCCCAGTTCGTGTCCGCGCCCTCCCGGGGCTGGGCCGCACTGGCGGGGCTTTTGTTCGCGCTGTTGCCCGACCTGGATTACTTGCTGCGGTTCAACAACCCCCTGGCTTATATGAAGCATCACCGGGGCTTCAGCCATTCGCTGCTAGCCCTGGTGCTGTATGTAATCATCGGCGCCAGCCTGGGCCGGCTGATCGGCGGCCCCCGCTGGTTCCGGCCCTTGCTCATCATCGGCTTTCTGGTGGTGGTCAGCCATCTGTTTCTGGATTGGACCACCTCTTACGGCACTCAGCTCTTGAACCCCTTCACCCGGACCAAGTTCAGCCTGGACTGGGTGTTCATCATCGACCCCCACCTCACCGCGCTGGTGGTGGTCGCGGCGCTGGCGACCATCTGGTCCGGGGTTGGGGCCCGGGCCGTGGGTGCAACTTTTCTGGGCCTGGCCGGGGCGTACATCCTCCTGTGCGCTTTTTACCACCATCAAGCCCTGAATCTGGCCAAACGGGTTTACCAGCGCCACTCGGGAGCCGAGACCAAAATCGCGGCCTTGCCCCAACCCTTCTCGCCGCGGCGCTGGCTGCTCATAGGCAACTCTCCCGGTGAAATCCGCCAGACCTTTGTGGAATTGCCTTATTGGCCCATAGGGGAGGTGGTTCCTCCGCCGCCGGAAATCCCGGTGCACCACCATCCGCCGAGCCCGCTCAGGGTGCCCCCCGCGGCGTATCGGCCTCCGGATTCCCTGGAGGTTCATGTTTGGGAGGCGGCCCCCTCACCCGACGCAGCTATCCCCTCGAAAGACCGCTGGTTTCTGGATACCTATCTGGAGTTCTCCCGTTTTCCCATCCTGGTGACCAATGATCGGGATCCCAGCGGCAGAACCCTGACCTGGCTGGATTTGCGCTTCAGCGTGCCGGGGCGGGAGCTGCCCTTTGTCCTGGAAGTATACCTGGATAAAAAAGGTAAGCTGGCCGGCTGGCGCCTCGGCGGCGTCCGGCTCCCGTTCCGAAGACCATCGGTGCCGTCTCCCCCCTCGGGTTAGTCGGCAATTTTTTTAGGCCGGAGCCTTGCAAAAGACAAATCAGTATTTATTATTAGCCGATAATAACCCTTTATCTGGAGGAACAGCATGGGCAAAGACGATCTGCTGGAAAAAGGAGCCATATTACAGCGGGATAAAGTAAACTTCGCCATCGCGCCCCACATCCCCGGGGGCATTATCACGGATGTCAACCTGCTGCGGAAACTGGCCGATGTGGCGGAAAAATTTAATGTCCAGGCCGTCAAGATCACCTCGGCCCAACGCATTGCCCTGGTGGGAATCCGGGAACAGGACCTGGATCAGGTCTGGGACGAACTGGGCATGAAACCGGGCGCGGCCATCGGGCTGTGCGTGCGTTCGGTCAAGATTTGCCCTGGCACCACTTTTTGCCGCATCGGCATGCAGGACGCCGTCGGGGTGGGTTTGAAGCTGGATGAAAAATACCACGGCATGGAACTGCCCTACAAATTTAAGATCGGCGTATCCGGGTGCCCGAATAATTGCTCCGAATCTTCCATCAAGGACATCGGCCTGGTGGGGATGCAAAAAGGCTGGCGGGTGCTGGCCGGCGGCTTCGTCTCCGGGCTCAAGCCCCGTCTGGCTGACGTCATCGCCACCGGACTGGACGACCAGGAGGCCATGGCGCTGGTGGACACCATCGTTGACTGGTTCCGGGACCAGGGCAAAGCCAGGCGTCTGGGTCGGGTTATCGATGACATCAGCCTGGCCCGTTTCATGTCCGAACTGGGCCTGCCGGTGCAGGAATGAGTTTAGTTTGAGAAGTTATTTTATTGAGCTCTAAAGTTCAAGGATCCGAAAGGCGGGATGCGCTTCGCTTTCCCGCCCTACGGGGACTTTCTTCGCTTCGTCCAGACTCATCTTCGACAGTTGTTAA
>CAZLRL010000306.1:0-4075 GCA_964561645.1 uncultured Desulfobacterales bacterium | reverse complement strand
TGTTACCTATGTCTCCGAACACTTGTTACCCTTCTCCCCGGACCAAACAGAGGGAGAGGGTTAGGGTGAGGGTGAAAAGTTAATCTCTTTGCTGCTCCCAGTAATATAAAGCCCATACAGAAAACAGAAAACCGCGCTTACCCCTTCAAACCCACGTATGCCAGGGGAATGAGGGCCAGGGAAGTGAGGCCGGAAATGATCAGGGGAAACTGGTAGCCCCAGGCGGCGCCCACCGGCCCGTAAACCAGGGAACCGGTGAGCACCCCCAGGGTGGTGGCCAGGAAAATGAGGCCGGCATTGCCGCCGATGCGCTCCACGTGGAACAGCCGGGCAATGGTGGTGTAGGCCACCATCATGATGAGGCCGTCTCCGACGCCGTGCACCGCGCGCCAGCTGAAGGACCAGGCCAGGTTGGGGTAGGTCATGAGGATGTGGCCCAGCCCGGAGCAGGCCAGGGCCAGGGCCAGCAGGGCAAAGGGGCTCAGACGGTCAGCCCAGAAGCGGCCGTAGAGATAGGCCGTGGAGGCCACGATGCTGAACTCCCCGGCCATGTAAATGCCCAGGCCCAGGGGACCCAGACCCAGGTTTTTCTTCAAAAACAGGCCCAGGCTGGTGCCCTCGGCGCCCCAATGCATGGTGAACAAAAAGAGCCAGGTAACGAAAAACAAGACCGGGCCGCTCAAAAAGTCCCGGCCGTACTGCAACAGGGGGCTGCGCTGGGCCCGGGTCAGGGGCAGCTGCCAGGTGAGGGCCAGGAGCAGCAACAAAAACCCGCCCAGGAGCCGGAAGGTTATGGGATAGTCGAAGAAATAAAGGGAAATGCCCCCCAGGAGGATGCCCACGGTCATGCCCCCCATGCGCCAGGCGTTGTAGACCCCGAAGCGCCGGGTGCTGTCGACCACGCCGTCTTCCTTGAAAAGCATGATGTCCAGGGATTGACGGTAAAGCTGAAGGCTCAGGCCGAAGGCGAAAAAAACCAGGAGAAAGGGCCAGAAATGCTGGGCCCGGGCCAGACCCCAGAGGCTGACCGCGATTCCCGCCAGTCCCAGGCGGGTGAGGATGCGGGCCGGGTAGCGGTCGCCCACCACCCCCACCGGAAAGGCCGCCAGCAGGGAATTGACGCCCAGGACGCCATACAGCAAGCCGATCTGGGCGCCGGAGAAGGAGAGAGTGCCCTGGAGATAAATCGGCAGAAAAAAATACAACGCCGAAATGACCACGGCGTGAATGCTGATAAAAAAGGAGAGCAGCAAAGTGGGCCGGAATTAGACCTACTACGTTAATTTATTGACTAACTATCAAGATATACTTACAAATCCCCCTTAACCCCCCTTTAGCAAAGGGGGGAAATTATAAGGAATTTTTGAGTACTCAATGTTTCAGGATCAGACGGCTTGATGGTTGATCCTGACCTCCATGGCCCGGGCCGGGCAGACCACGCAGCAGAGTTCGCAGGCGCTGCATTTGCTGGGATCAAAGGCCACGCTCATCTCAGGGCGCTCCACGTACAGGGCGCCGGTAGGACAGAGCGCGGTGCAGGCCCCGCATTGGAAGCAGATTTCTTCATTGCGTTCCACTTCGTGGGCTACCCGCTTGACCTTGACGCCTGATTCCTTGAGGTACTTGATGCCCCGGCGGAAGTTTTTGGGGTGGCCCCGGAGTTCCATCACCAACAGCCCTTCTTTCCGGGGATAAATGGTGGCCTTGAGCAGGTTGAACTCCAGGTCGAAGTCTTTGACCAGCCGGTAAATAATGGGCTGGTCCACCACGTCCCGGCCGAATCGCAAGACGAGCATTTCAGCGTGCATGACAAATCCTTGGGAATATTTCCCGTCGGTTAACAGGCAATAAGCGAATTTAATTATATTTTTATTATTATCTCATACAGACAAAATAACTCAACAGGGGAGGCAGACAGCAATTGACAAAAGGCAGACCCTCATGGCGGAATGCGCTTCGCTTTCCCGCTCTACAGGGACTCAAGTTATTGAAAAGATGAGATTCTTCGCTTCGCTCAGAATGACAAAATTCCCCAAATCGGGGGTTTGCAATAGCTTGTATAGGGCGTTTCATACCAAGTTGCTGTCATATTGGTAACAAAATGTAGCCGCAGGCTTCAGCCTGCGCCTTGGGCACGGCAAGCCGTGCCCCTACAGTAAAATTACTTGTCTGACGGCAACTTGGTATCAGCCACCAATTTGTGGCGCGTAAGACGCGCCCCACAAGAGCGTATTTTTAAGGGGTAAGACCAAAGATAAAGAGAGCGTTTGAGTTTTAGATCAAAGAACCGAAACGCCTGGTCCAGGCCTCTTTGAGTTCGTCCAGGGTGGCGGTGAGCAGGGGGCTCCCCTGGCGTTGGAGGGCGAAATCCCGGTCCGGCCGCACCTCCCCCAGCAAATAGCAGGGCTGTCCCTGAAAAATCTCTTCGAAGCGCCGGCGGTGGGGCGGGGCCACGCTCACCAGAAAGCGGCCGGCGGACTCCGAGTACAGGGCCGCGTGGTCGGGAAGATCGCCGGCCAGGTCTCCCAGATCCGCGTCCACTCCCCGACCTCCGGCCAGGCAGCACAGGGCCAGATGCACCCCGAGACCGCCCCGATAGAGGCTGTGGCAGGAGGCTAAAACTTCTTCCTGCAAGGCCTGGGATATGGCCTGGTAGAGGGGCAAAAACTCGCCGGGCCGGACCTGGGGGACGCTCAGGCCCACGTAGCCCAAAAGCTGGTAGAACTCCGAGCCGCCCAATTCCGGGTGGGTGGCCCCCAGCAGATAAACCAGGTCGCCGGGCTCCTTGAAGTCCAGGTGCACTACCCGCTTCAGGTCGGGAATGACACTCACCGCAGTGAAAAACAGGGTGGGCAGGCCCGACACCCGGTGGGTCTCGCCGAAGCGCCCCGGGAGCACCCCATCCACGTACATGCTGTCCTTGCCCGACAACAGGGGGATGTCGTAGGCCAGGCACAGGTCCTTGAGGGCCCAGCAGGCCCGCACCAGTTGGGCGGCCTTGTATTTGCCGTCCGGATTTTTTTCGGCATGGTACTCCACGCTGGGCCAGCAGAAATTATCCACCCCGCCCAGCCGGTCAAGATCCCCGCCCACCGCTACCAGCCGCCGCACCGCCTCGTCGATGGTCACCGCAGTCATGTGGTAGGTGTCGATATGGGAATAGGCCGGGTTCAGGGTCAGGGCCACGCCCAGGCCCATATGTCCGGCCAGGTTGGGCCGCAGCACCGCGGCATCGGGGGGCACCGGACACTCCCGGCCGGCCAGGGGTTTCAAAATACTCATACCCTGGACTTCATGGTCATACTGGCGGTCGATCCACTCATGGGAAGAAATATTGGGGCGGGCCAACAGGGCCAGCAGCAGGTCCCGGTGGTCGCCAACCGGCCCCAGCACCGGCTCGGTGAGGCGCCTTTCAGGCGGCAGCCATTCGGCGTCAAATTCCCAGGGCGGGAAATCCTCGGCCAGAAAAGACAGGTCCATGTGCGCGCAGGGGTTGCCGTTGTGGCTGACCTCCAAAACGCCCCGATCCGTGAAGCGGCCGAAGGCGCTCACTTCCACTTCATGGCGCCGGGCCAGATTTTCGAAAGCCTCCCGGTGCCCGGGCGCCAGAGCCACCACCATGCGCTCCTGGGATTCGGACACCCAGATTTCCCAGGGGTCCAAACCGGCGTATTTCAGGGGCACTTTTTCCAACCAGACTTCCACCCCGCCGGCCAGGCGGGCCGACTCACCCACCGCGGAAGACAGCCCGCCGCCGCCGCAGTCGGTGATGAAATTGATGTAGCCCAAATCCCGGGCCTCCAGGAGAAAATCGTGCATTTTCTTCTGGGTATAGGGATCGCCGATCTGCACGTGACCGGCCGGGGTACCGGGGCTGGAGACCTCGGAAGAGGCCGTGACCCCGTGAATCCCGTCGATACCCACCCGGCCGCCGCACATGACGATCATGTCGCCGGGTGAAGTCTTTTTCTTTTCCGAAGATTGATTCTTGACCTCAGAAGGCATCAGTCCCACAGCGGTGACATAAACCAGGCATTTGCCCATGTATCCGGGATGGAACAGCACCTGTCCGAAA
>CAZLRL010000305.1:0-4083 GCA_964561645.1 uncultured Desulfobacterales bacterium | reverse complement strand
GCTGTGAGCTTTAAGCCTTAAGCCTTAGCCATTAATTGGTTCGTATAATTCACCTAGGAAATCTCGAAACTAAAAACTCGAAACCCGAAACTCAAACCTCATCCCCCCAGGTGCTCGAACAAATCGGTCTTCCGGGAGCGCAGCTGGTCCGGGGTGGGCATGGAGTCGGTGCGCATCAAGGTGGAAATATAGGCCATGCCGTGGTCGTGCTCGCACCCGGCCGCGGCCAGCACCCGGTTATTTTTGACGTAAAAGGCCACGAATTTGCGGTCGGAGGCTTTACCGTGCCAGATGATCTCATCCCAGTGGGGCGCGTAACCCACGTAGTACAGGTAGGGCTCGTACTGTTCGGTCCAGAACAGGGGCACGCCGGTGAATTCCACCTGCTGGCCGGACATGTTCAGGGCCGCGGTGAAGCCGTGGAGTTCGGCCAACTGCCAGTGTTCGATGCGGATGAGCTCGCCGGTGCGCCAGTCGGGAAAGCGGGCGATGTCCCCGGCCGCATAAAGGCCGTCGGTCACGGAGAGGTATTTATCCACGGTGACGCTGCTATCGGCATTGAGCTCCACGCCGTGCAGGCAGTCGGTGGCGGGATGGACCCCGACGCCCACCAGCACCAGGTCTGCGGGCAGGCGCTCGCCGTTGTCCAGAACCACTTCTTGGACCCGGGCCTGGCCTTCCAGGCGGGCGACTTTGCGGCCCGATTGGAAGGCGACGCCGTTTTCCTCCAGGAGATTTTGGAACATGGCGCCGATTTCGGGCCCCAAGGTGTGCTGGAAGGGGATGGAACCGCGGCCCACCACGGTAACCTCCAGGCCCCGCTTGCGCAAAGCCGCGGCGGTCTCCATGCCGATGAAGCTGGTGCCCACCACCACCGCCCGGGAGGCGTGGACCGCGGCGCCGATGATCCGATCGCAGTCCGCCGCGCTCCTGAGGGTAAAGACGTTGGTGAGACCGGCGCCGGGCACGTCCAATGGCCGGGCCTGGCCGCCGGTGGCCAAAAGCAGGGTGTCGTAGGTCATGGAGTGGCCGTAGCGGAAAATAATGGTTTTGTCCGCGGCATTCACCTGGGAGACCCGCTCCCCCAGTTTGAGTTCGATGTCGGCCTCCTGGTAAAAGGTTTCGCTCCGGAGGGGCAAGGAATCGGGCCCCGCGTCGCCGGCCAGGTAGCCCTTGCTCAGATTGGGACGGTCGTAGGGCAGGCGGTCTTCCTGGGAGATGAGGATGATGCGGCCCTTGTAGCCCACCATGCGCAATTTTTGGGCCGCGGCGTTGCCCGCGGCGCCGCCGCCCAGGATGACAAAGGTGCGGGGGTCGGCCTGAAGATCCCGCTGGATCAGGGCGGGGGTGACCGTACCCGCGGGTTCGTCGGGCAGCACCACGATGACCTTGTCTCCCTGGACTTTGGTCTCGAAGCGGGCCATGGAGTCCAGGGCCGGGGGGTCGGCCAGTTCCCCGGTTTTGACATGAAAACGGGCCTGGTGCCAGGGGCAGGTGACGTGGACGCCGCTTAAGACCCCGTCGGCCAGGGGTCCGCCATAGTGGGCGCATTCGCCGCCGATGGCATGAAAGGCTCCGTCCAGGCGGGTGAGCAGGATTTTCTGCTCGCCGGCCTCCACCTCCTTCATGTCGCCGTCCTGCAGGTCGTTGACTTTGGCCACGGTGAATTCCTTGGACATGAGCGTCTCCTTTTTGGTTTTCGGAAAAGCTTTCTGGAAGGCGGGAGGCGCTACGCTTTCCCGCCCTACGTGCTACTTTGGGGTAACAAGATGCGCAAGCTAAAGCTTGCGGCTACATTTGGGAAAAAATTTTGCGGCTGAAAAATTTGTAATGAGATACTAATAAAATCCCTCAACTTGATATGAGGGCGTGATGAATCACGTCCCTACAAAAATTATCTTTAAGTTGCAAACTTGCATGAAGCGTTAAGATTTACAGATAAATATTGGCCAACAACAAAAAGATTTTCATGAGCAGTAACCAGATATTTACAAATCCAACTGCGACAGATGCTCTTTCAGTACCGAGGCGGAATGCTGCAGGGCCTGGCGTTCGGCATCGCTTAACTCCAGGCGCAGCACGTGGGCGATGCCCCGGCGGTTCACCACCGAGGGCAGGCTCAAACAGACATCGTTGATGCCGTAATAATCCTCTATGAGGCTGGAGACGGAAAACACCGTGCTCTGATCCCGCAAAATGGCCTTGACCAGGTGGACCAGGCCGGTGGCGATGGCGTAGTAGGTGGCCCCTTTGCGTTCGATGATCCGGTAGGCCGCGTCCCGGGTGGCCTGGAAAATTTCTTCCATGGTGCTCTGGTCGTGGACGCACCCCTGCATGTGGCAGAAGTCGTGGAGGTGCATGCCGGCCACGTCGGCCAGGGACCAGACCGGGACCTCGCTGTCGCCGTGCTCGCCGATGATATAGGCCTGGACGCTCTGGGGGTCGACGCCGTAATGCTGGCCGATCATGTACTTGAACCGGGAGGTGTCGAGGACCGTGCCGGAGCCGATGACCCGGCGGGGGGGCAGCCCGGAGATTTTCCCGGCCGCATAGGTGAGGATATCCACCGGGTTGGTGGTGATGAGCAGCAGGCTGTCGGGGTTGTGCTCCAGCACCCGGGCACGATTTTCTTGAAGATGGCGGTATTTTTTTTCATCAAATCGAGGCGGGTTTCACCGGGGCTCTGGGCCGCGCCCGCGGTGATGACGATGATGTCGGCGGCGGCGCAATCCTCGTAATCCCCGGCCCAGATCTCGGTGGCGTGGGCGAAGGGCACGGCGTGGTTCAAGTCCATGGCTTCGCCTTCGGCCACTTCCCGGGTGCGATTGATGAGGACAATCTCTTCGGCCAGGCCGCTTAGGAGCAGGGCGTAGGCAAAGGTGGAGCCCACGTGCCCCATGCCGATGACGGCCACCCGGTTGACGCGGGGATGCCGGTCGACGCTGACCAGGGGCGTGCCGGTGGACAGGTCGTAGGATTCCGGGCTGTCCCGAAATTTGTCCAGGCAATTTTTACTGCAAAACCAGAATTCCCGGTTTTTATGCGAATAGCGGTGCGGGCTGTCAGGCTGCACCCGCATGCCGCAGACCGGATCTCGCAAGGATTTTTGTTGGGTCAAGATGCCCCCCGGTGTTGAGATGATTGTTCAGGTGAAATTGTTTTCCCGATGCCTGGCCGCGATAGTCCGGGCCAGTTCGTCCAGCGCGGCAAAATCCCGGTCCCGGGGAAAGCCCTTGCAAATGACCGGGTCGATAATTTCCACTTTGAGATTGGGAAGCATGCCGGTGAGGGTTTCCGCGGCCTTGGTGCCCCAGCCATAGGAGCCGATCATGGTGACGTAACGGGCCTTGGGGCGCAGGGCGTTGGCCAGGTAGGCGGCGTAGACCACCAGGGGGTGGGGATGGACCATGACGGTGGGGGTGCCCACCACGAGGGTGGCCGCGTCCACCAGGGCCATGGCCAGCTTGCCGATGTCGGTGACCTCGAGATTAAAGGGCTCCACGGTGACGCCGTGCTCGACCAGGGCGGCGATGAGATGGGTCACCATGGCTTCGGTGCTGCCGTGCATGGAGGCATAGGGCAGGACCACGATGTTTTTGGGGGGGGCCGCGACCCAGTCCCGGTAGGCGTCCATGATAAAAGCGGGGCGGCGGTACAGGGGGCCGTGGCTGGGCGCGATGAGGTCGATGTGGTAATCCCGGAGCTTATCCAGGTTTCCCTTGATGGCCCCGTGAAAGGGCATCATGATTTCGGCGTAATAGCGTTTGGCGGGCTCATAGACGCGCTCTTCGGTGGCGTAGAGGTCGGTGGTGGCCAAATGCGAGCCGAAAAAGTCGCAGGAGAAGAGGATCTTGTCCTCCTCCAGATAGGTCACCATGGTCTCGGGCCAATGGACCCAGGGGGTGTAGATGAATTTGAGGGTCTTGTCCCCCAGGGACAGGGTTTGGCCGTCTTCCACGGTGGTGATGCGGTCCTCGGCGATGTCCAGGAGGTCCATGAGCATGGTTTTGGCCTTGGGGGTGCAGAGCAGGCGGGCCTCCGGGTATTGTTGTAAGACCGCGGGCAGGGCGCCGGAATGATCCT
>CAZLRL010000304.1:0-4094 GCA_964561645.1 uncultured Desulfobacterales bacterium | reverse complement strand
GTGAAACGCACCCGCGCCGACGCGGGCTTCAAGTCCGACGGAAAGCCCAGGGCCGCGAAACCGGCCTCCAGGCGGCGGTAAAAATCCCGCATGATCTCCAGGTCGCCTCCTATACCCAGCCACAGCACCCGGGGGCTCTTGGGACTGGGAAAGGCCCCCGCGGCCGTCACGGTCAGGGAAAAGGGTTTCTGGTCCAGGGCGGCGGCGGCCACTACCTCGCTGATGTCCGCCACCTGGAGGTCGGTGATATTGCCGAAGAATTTCAGGGTGATATGGATATTACCCACCGGCACCCACTTGACGTCGGCGCCGGCCTTTTTCAGCTCCTCCTGGGCCTGGGACAACACCGGCCGCAGGCTGGCAGGCAAATCCACCGCGAGAAAGGCTCGGATCATAATTTCCGGTTTTCTGTTTTCTGTTTTCTGTTTTCGGTAAAAAATAAGCTGACACGCAGGCTGAAGCCCGCGGCGGCATTAAAAACCATACGGTAATTATAGCATAAAATCAGGAAGTTATTAATAACCTTTCGCCGTGAAGCCGTAGGGTGGGCACTGCCCACCATGCTCTAAGATACCTTATAGGGGTATCGTGTCTCAAACAATCCACTTTTTAACGAAACCTGGGGCACAGGTTTGCAGTCTATGATGCACAGGCAGGATGCCTGTGCTCCCGGTCAGGGGGTTATCAATTCCCGGCGCAGCCAGTCCAGGGCCGTCTCCGCGCTCAGGGTCTTGACCATGTCCCGGTCCCCGGGAAACTGGTGGCGCCTGGTTTCCACGCCGTGGGGGCCGGCCAAACCTATGAACACCAGGCCCACGGGCTTCTCTACGGTGCCGCCGGTGGGCCCGGCGATGCCCGTCACCGCCAGGCCGAAGTCGGCCCCAAACAACCCCTTCACTCCCCGGGCCATGGCCGCCGCGGTGTCGGCGCTGACCGCGCCCCGCTCCTCGAGCGTGGCGGCCTCCACCTGCAAAAGGTCCCTTTTGGCTTCGTTGCTATAGGTGACCACCCCGCCCAGAAAATAATCCGAGGACCCGGAAATGCCGGTGACCCGGTGGCCGATGAGCCCCCCGGTGCAGGACTCGGCCACCGCCAGGGTGAGCCCCTGGTCCCGGAGGTGCTCTCCCACCACTGCCTCCAGGGGCGCGCCCTCCGGTCCCAGCAAGTCCTCCCCCACTTCCCGGGACAGCGCCGCCACAAATCGTTCCAGCCGCTGCTTGAGGGACGGCCGCGCCGGACCCCTGGCCGTCAGGGTCAGATGGACTTCGGGAAAAGCGGGGTAAAAGCCCACCTCAACCCCTTCCACCTCCTGCTGGACCCGGTGCACCGCCTGCTGGATCTCGATTTCCATCTTCCCGAACAGCCTCAGGGTGCGCTGCACCAGGTGTCCCGGCCGGCCGGCCAGGTCCACCAGAACCGGCAGCACGCTCGATTCAAAGAGCAGGCGCATTTCCCGAGGGATGCCCGGCAGAAAAAAAAGCCAGATGTCCCGGTATTTCAGGGAAAAACCGCAGGCCGCGCGCCCGGTATCCAGGATCACGGCCCCTTGGGGCATGAGGCTCAGCTTGCCGTATCTGGGATGCCAGTCAAAGCCCCGCTCTTCGAGCCGCTGGCGGATGCGGCTCAGCATGGACTCGTCCTGGGTGAGCTTGAGGCCCAGGGCGTCCGCGGCCTGGGCCACGGTCATGTCGTCATCCGTGGGACCCAGCCCGCCGGTGATGATGACGAAGCGGGAGCGCTCCAGGGCCTGCCTCAGGGTGATGTTGAACAGGGGGTCGCCGTCCCCCAGCGTGGTGATGCACTGCACCGACAAGCCTGATTCATGGAGCCTGCGGGCGGCATACCGGGCATTGACCTCGGCCACCTGCCCGGTCACCAGCTCCGTCCCTGTAAGAATGATCTCGCCTCGCATAGAAGATGTGTTTAAGGGAAGGAAGTAAGTGGCTCGCTCCTCAGCCTCTCCGCCACAGGACCATTATTACTGCCAAAATTACCCGGGCCATGACCCCGGCCGCCACGTCGTCCAGGACCACATCCAGCCCGGTGTGACCCCGATTGAACACGCTGGCGGGCCAGGGCTTGAGCATGTCCAGGGCCCGAAAGAGCAGCACGCCCGTCAGGACCCAGGTCCAGTTCAACGGCACCCCGGCCAGGGCCACCAGCAGTCCCGCGACCTCATCGATAACGATGGCCGAGTGGTCAACCCGGCCCAGGAGACTCTGGGCCGGCCCCGCCACCAGCACCGCCACGGTAAACAGACCGGCCCAGGCCAGAGCGTACCCCAACGGGCCCAGATGCGTCAGCAGCCACCAGAGAGGCAAAGCCGCAACAGTTCCCCAGGCCCCGGGGGCCACAGGCAGATATCCTGTTCCTCCCCAGGTGGCCAGGGGCAGAATCAGACGGGAGACAAAGCTGGGGTGATGAACCATGCCTTTTGTTTAACGTCTCAGAATTACATGGGTTTAAAGCAATTGTCAACTCTTTGTCCAAATCAGTACCGGGCCTTTTTGCCATTGCATATGCTTATCAATTAGAACCGACAACAGACAAGGGAAAACCAAAAGCAAGCTTGACAAGCCCTAAAAATGTACATACACTATTGAGGTGTATGAATGGGACCCTGATAAAGCAAGACTCAATCTGGGGGTTCATGGAATTGATTTTGCCGATGTTGGGGGAGTTTTTGAGGATGAATTGGCCATCACCATTGAGGATGTCAACGTCGAAGATGAACAAAGATTCATAACCGTTGGGATGGACTCTTTGGGTCGTCTTTTGGTTGTGATTTATACCTATCGAGGAGACAAGATAAGATTAATATCTGCCAGAAAAGCCACCAGAAAGGAGTCAAAGGAATATGAGAAAAGAATATGATTTCAGCCAAGGGAGACGAGGTGCAGTAGTTCCTTCAAGCCCTAGGAAGACTCGGATCACTATCCGGTTAGATACCGAAGTCTTAAACTGGTTCAGACAACGTGTTCATGAGGCTGGCGGTGGGAATTATCAAACCATGATCAACGAGGCCTTAAAAAGCTATATTGAAAACCAAGCAAACCATTTAACAGATGCTAATCAGACAGAAGCAGTATAGAGAAGAGTTTAATAACTGTGTCACACTTAATTTTTTAGACCCGCAATTTTTTCCAAGCTCCTTACATAATTTAAAATTCCCCCATCCTACAGTAACCCTCAGCGGTGAATACGAGCTCAATTATCATCAATATAATCAAAGATACACGGGACCAATTTTTTCCATGCTTTTTATAGAGAAGATTTTTCTTAGTCGAGGAAATTCGCAGCACTTCTCAGGATAAGGTTAGCGCTTGGCATAGGTGGTGTCACCAAGTGGACTTTAAAATATTGTCTCAGTTTCTCGGAAAACACCCGCCCCACCGCGGCAGACCGATCTCCCCCGCCTGAAAATGGGTACAAAATTTAGGAATTTACCTTTATAATAAAAGAATGCAGTTAGAGGCCTCCGACACCGCGGCGCCCCAGCCCCGTATTATCCCCCGCCCTGAGCACACTCTGTCCCGGAAAAACATTTCTCTGGAGACCCTGAAAGTACTCTATCGTCTGCACCATTCCGGGTACAAGGCCTATCTGGTGGGCGGCAGTGTCCGAGACCTGCTCTTGGGCAAGCGCCCCAAGGATTTTGATCTGGCCACCGACGCCCGCCCGGGTGAGATCCGCAAGCTCTTTCGCAACAGCCGCATCATCGGCCGGCGCTTTCGGCTGGTCCAGGTCTTTTTTCGGGGCGGCAAAATCATCGAGGTCTCCACCTTTCGCTGCCGGTCCGAATTTGACGCCAGCCCCGAAGAGACCCTGGCCCGCAACAACACCTTCGGCACCCCGGCCGAAGACGCCCAGCGCCGGGACCTGACCATCAACGGCCTTTTCTATAACATCGCCGATTTTTCCGTGGTGGATTACGTCGGCGGCCTGGAGGATTTGCAAAAAGGCTATATCCGGGTCATCGGCGATCCCGGCGTGCGGTTCGTCAGGGACCCGGTGCGCATGATCCGGGTGCTGCGCCACGCCGCCCGCCTGGGCTTCACCATCGTTCCGGAGGCTTGGGAGGAAATTGTGGCAAA
>CAZLRL010000303.1:2607-4096 GCA_964561645.1 uncultured Desulfobacterales bacterium | reverse complement strand
CCTGGCCGGTCATGGCGTCCGCGACCAGCAAGATCTCTCCCGGCTCCACTTTGCCCCGGATAGCCTTGAGTTCCTCCATCAGGGGCGCGTCGATGTGGAGGCGGCCGGCGGTGTCCAGGATGACGGTGTCGTAGCCGGCGCTATAGGCCGCTTCCATGGCCGCGTCGCTGATGGCCACCGGGTTCTGGCCGGGCTGGGTGTCATAAACCCCGACCTGGGCCTCCGCGGCCAGGCGTTTGAGCTGCTCGATGGCCGCGGGACGCTGAATGTCCGCGGGCACCAGATAGGGCTGGCGCGCTTTGGCTTTCAGGTGCTTGGCCAGCTTGGCCGCAGTGGTGGTTTTACCGGAGCCTTGCAGGCCCACCAGCATCACGGCCACCGGGGGCCGCCCGGAAAGGTCCAGCTTGGGGGCTTCGCCGCCCAGGAGGGTGGTGAGCTCCTCGTGGACGATTTTGACGACCGTTTGGGCCGGGGTGAGGGAGGCGAGCACTTCTTCCCCCACGGCCCGCTCCTTGATCTGGTCAATGAAGCTTTTGGTGACCTTGTAGTTGACGTCGGCCTCGAGGAGCGCCAGGCGCACCTCGCGCATGGCCGCAGTCACCTGGACCTCGTTCAGGGTCCCCCGGCCTTTAAGCTTCTTGAAGACCTGGGCCAGTTTGTCGGAGAGGCGGTCGAACATTGGGCTATGAGCTATGGGCTATGAGCTATGGGCTATGAGTTTTGGGCTTAGGGCCTTAAGCTGTAAGCCGTAAGCTATAAGCTTCTTTCGTAGGTGGGCTCGGCCCACCATTTTTATTCGGCGGGCGGCGCCCGTCCTACAGTTTATTTCTTCAATTCCTTATACACACGGCTGCGGTGTTGAATAGTAATAATATAAATCAAGCCGTCTTCTACATCGATCTCATAAATGATGCGCCAGTCTCCTACCCTTGAATAACGCTTTAACTCTTCGGTCTCCAATTGTTTCGATATCCGAGACTCGAGGGGGTTAACGGCCAATTCATCGAGTCTGGTTTGAATTCGCTGTTCCGTCTTCCTGTCCAAACGATCTAAAAACTTGATGGCTTTGGAAACCAAGACGGTGCGATATTTCACAGCCTTTTCCCTTGTCTGTATTCCTCCAGAGTGAGATACTTTCCTTGCTTGATATCTTCCTGGCCTTCCTGAATATCGGCTAAATCTTCCTGTGAAAAATATTCGGGCTCCACGTGTTCATAAAAACTTTCCACTATTTTGACGAACAAATCTCCCTGTGAACTTTCAGAAATTGCTTTTACCTTCGCCACCAAATCATCCAGGACAGTTTGTTTCATCTCTGTTCTCATATTGTTTCTTGGGCTAAAAGCTTGGACTTTAAGCTTTAAGCCGTAAGCTTTTTTTCGTAGGGTGGGCTCTGCCCACCATTTTTATTCGGCGGGCCGAGCCCGCCCTACATTATCCTTTAATAACCCCCAACGGCTTGAGCCGCGCTACTTTTTTGCTGATGCCG
>CAZLRL010000303.1:0-2597 GCA_964561645.1 uncultured Desulfobacterales bacterium | reverse complement strand
CGTGGGTTACTTCCACCACGTCTTCCACATCTTTGTAGGCTTCGGAGATTTCTTCGGCGATGGTGGCCCGGCCGGCGCCCCGGACGATGATGCCCTTTTTGGCCAATTCCTCCACGATGTTCCGGCCCTTGGAGACCTTGGTGGCCTGGTGCCGGGACATTTCCCGGCCGGCGCCGTGGCAGGTGCTGCCGAAGGTTTCTTCCAGGGCCGTCTGGGTGCCTACCAGGACATAGGAATAGCGCCCCATGTCCCCGGGGATCAGGACCGGTTGGCCCGTGTCCTGATAAGCCGCGGGCGTCTCCGGGTGGCCCGGCGGAAAGGCCCGGGTGGCGCCCTTGCGGTGGATGCACAGCTTGCGGGATTTGCCTTCCACCGTGTGGGTTTCGATCTTGGCGATATTGTGGGCCACGTCGTAAACCAGTTCCAGGCCCAAATCTCTGGGGCCTAACCGCAGCACCTGTTCGAAGGACTCCCGCACCCAATGGGTGATCAGCTGGCGGTTGGCAAAGGCGAAATTGGCCGCGCCGGCCATGGCCGCCAGGTATTGCTCTCCTTCCGGCGAATTGATGGGCGCGCAGCACAACTGCCGGTCGGGCAGTTCGATGCCATATTTGCTGGTGGCCTTGAGCATCACCTTGATATAGTCGTCACACACCTGGTGCCCCAGTCCCCGGGAGCCGGTATGCACAATGGCCGTGACCTGATCCTTGTGCAGGCCCAGGCCCCGGGCCAGTTGCTCATCAAAAATTTCGGCCACAAAGCCGACCTCGACAAAGTGGTTGCCGCTTCCCAGGGTGCCCAGTTGATCCTTGCCCCGCTCCAGGGCTTTCTGGCTTACCAGGTCCGGGTCGGCGCCCGCTATCTGCCCCCGGGCTTCGATGTGGTCCAGGTCCGCGGCGTCGCCGAAGCCGTTTTTTACCGCCCAGGCGCTGCCCTGCCGCAGCACCTGCTTTAAGGTGGGCAGGGTGAGCTTCAGGTCCTTGCGCCGGGAGCCCACTCCCGAAGGAATATTGGCAAACAGGGTATCGACCAGCTCTGCAATGCGTTGCTCCAGGTCAGGCCGCTCCAAGTTGGTGCGCAACAGGCGCACGCCGCAATTGATGTCGTAGCCCACCCCGCCGGGGGAGACCACGCCTTCTTCCATATCGAAGGCCGCGACCCCGCCGATGGGAAAGCCGTAGCCCCAGTGGATATCGGGCATGGCCATAGACGGCCCGACAATTCCCGGCATGGTGGCCACGTTGGCCACCTGCTCCAGGCTGCGGTCTTCCTGGATCTTGGGGAGCATCTCCTTGGAAGCGTATACCAGGCCGCGGGTGCGCATCTTGCCTTCTTTGGGCAGCTCCCAGCGATACTCATCCACCTGTCGGAGTTTCATGGTCATAAATTAGCTATAAATCAAAAATCACCGTGGCCTGCCAGCCGTGGTCCCTGGGGGTGATTTCCAGGTGATGATAGGTGGCGGCCTTGACCGCGGTTTTGCTCACGTGGCGTTCGGGGTCGAAGATTTCGCCCCGGACCCGGGCGGTCAGGCGATCGTCTTCTAAATCCAGCATGTCAAAATCCCGGCCCAAAAAGCCGTCCACGTCATACAGATAAAGCAGGTGATTGAGCCATTCGACCAGGAGGGCCTCCCGGTCCGGGGCTTCCACCTCAATATCCCGTTGCTCCCTGGGCCTCAGGCTCCGGCGATCCGTCATAGTGGCCACCAGGGCCTCCGCGGCGTTTTGATAAATGTCCGCCAGGGAGCTTCCCTGAATGCGGTAGGCCAGATCCGCGGTATGAGAAATCTGCCAATATTTTTTGGACGAACCGGCTGGCTGGATGTTCCCACCCATAAGCGCAAATTTCTCCGCATTTTAAATGTACTAAATTCTGGTTCTCTTGCAATGAATTAAATGGATCGGCGGCTGCGCGGCGGTTTCCGGGTCTGCCTGAAAGGAGCGTCAGCGCCGCTTGGGCGGCGGTAAGAGAAAAGGCTCACCTGCAAAAGGCGGGAGGCGCTGCCCTTTCCCGCCCTGCTTTCTCTCAGGTGACAAACTTATATTATTTCAGACTAATGGCAACAGATGCATTAATTTTTTGTTACGAAAGTTCAAGGTTCAAGGTTCAAGGTTCAAGGTTCAAAGTTCAAAGTTAAGCGCTCCAAGGGAAATTTCCTTGGGTTAAAGGGCCATGCCGCTCCTGACCCCGCACAGGCTAAACGCCTGGGCCACCATCCCTTGGCGTGGTTTTGAGCCAGCCGCAGGCTCAGGAGCGGCGGCTGGAAAAAAGATTAATCCGAAGATGGAGACCCCGTCCTCGACGGTCTGGAAGCCGCCGGGAAAGATTTATATTCACCCGCGGTGGTGCAGGTCGAAGCGCACCGGCCGGTCGCCGCAGACCTCCCGGGTGATCTCCTGGAGCAGTTTTTGCTCCCTGGGGGTATGAACGATGCCTGAGACCACCAAAGTGCCGTCCTCCAGGTCGACCTTGAGGGTGGGCACCAAAAGGCGCGGCTCGGTGGCCAGCCGGGCTTTGAGCCGGTGGGCCAGGGCCAGGTGCCGGAGGCGGGTTCTGGCCTCCGGGGTGGCCAGAGGGCCCTTTTCTTCCAGACC
>CAZLRL010000302.1:0-4111 GCA_964561645.1 uncultured Desulfobacterales bacterium | reverse complement strand
TTAAGTTTCTGGAATCCTTCGTGTTCAGGGATTGTGAAATAAACCACTAATACATAGTATATGATTAAAACCCGGCAAGTCAAGACGAATCTGGCCTGGAGGCTTACAGGAGAATTAATCCTGGCGCCTGGAGGACTTGTGGAAGGGCTCAAGAGGGGAAATTTTGGGGAAAACTGAGAAAAAAGGGGGATTATCGACCTGGATTAGGGAGATGGGATTTTAACTCTGGTTTCATGGAGATAGGTCCTTCGTGTTCCACAGGCATAACACGAACCATATCAGGGTGCGTTTCACGCACCATTTTTTTGGCGCCAAAAACGCGCCCTACATTAGGGGCGGGGCGGGTCTCCGGGCCCGCCAGGATAATGCACGGCCAGGAACGGCCGCCCCACCAAGATATGGCTGCTGCCAAAAACTTTTCTGAATTAGGGTATTGGAATAAGAAGGAAGGGAGCGCCGCTGGGTCGACTGTCGGTTTTGGGCCAACAGGACGCCGCGCTGGGAGGCGCCCTTAGGTTAATTGGCCCGCAAACAAGGAGCCAACCAGGGTTTTCTTGAATCAGGCGCGGCCCGGACCAGCCGCGGGGAGGCACCGTCCGCCACCACCCCGATCAGTTGACGGCATACCGGACAGGAAAACTCAAACCCGTTGACCAAACGAATTTCTGAGCCGCAAAAAGGGCATTTGAACATGGTATTTACCTCCTTATACCCGAGGGGTGCTGAAGGGGCGGGCCTCCCCACCTTCTGTAGGGGCGGGGTTTCCCCGCCCTTCAGCCCCAGGGCAGGGAGACCCTGCCCCTAGGGTGTTAAGGTGAATCTTTCAGGCCAGCTAACGCCGCACCCGCCCCCGAAAGTCATGCTCGTGGTGATGGATGGCCTCCCAGAGCCCCTGGTGTTCCAGGTCGTGTTCCAGCCTGGAAATGAAACGGGCTTCATTGTCCTGATGATGGTGTTCGCAATTGGTCCTGAGGGCATCCATCTTGCCTTCCACGCGGGAGAGTTTGCTCCACAGCAACACCGCATAAACTCCGGCCACCAGACCCACCCCGAAGACCAGGGCCAACAAGAGGGGAAAAAAGGGGATGTCCATGGTTATTGCCCCTTAGTCCTCCCACCCCGTTATGCGCACCACCTGATTCGCAGTATTGTCGTTGTCCAGGTAAAGCATGTGGCTGGGCGGGGCCAGACACTCAAAGGCCGCCGCCCCCCGGACCCCCTGCAACGCGATGTCCGGCGGGGTGGCATGCAGGATAAGGGCTGGATTGCTGCCGTCATAGGAGACGGCCAGTTTGACGTCGTAGCCGTCGGTGGCCGCGGCAAAGCCCAGCAGGCGCCGAGCCGTGGGGGGCGCACTCAGGGCCAGATCACAGGCGGTGAAACCGTTGATCGCACCCTGGGCCAGGGTCTGGGGGCTGTGATAGCAGCAGAGATTCCCCTCCTGGTAAAAGGGGGCCAGATTGCTGCTGGCGTCATTCAGGATCATGCCCAGCAAGCGGAAATTGGTGTCGGGGAGCACCACGAACCAATCTCCCGGAGCCAGGGTCAGGGCACTGCCGCCATAGGTGATGGTGCCCGCGGTGCCGTTGTCGCTGTTGTTGGCGGTGATGGCCCGCATCTGACCCCGGGAGGCCCCGGTCAGGACCAGGATCTTGCTGTCCACCAATTCGTTGGCCGTGAAGCCATAGCCGATATTGGCGGCATTGGCATTGTTCCTCAGGGTGATGACCTGAGTCGCCTGGGACGCCACCCGCATCACCGGCATACCCTTGAGACCAAAGGTGGTGTCCCCGGGGCCCGCCACCGCATAGACGGCATACCACTGGCTGGCTTTCTCCGTACCCCAGATATTGCCGGGAGACGCCACATCCAGGGTGGCAGGCGCCCCGTTTTCCCGGTAGCGCCCGTCGGAGAGCCCGGCGTCCACCAGAATCCCCCGATGCAGGGGTGAGGGGAAGCCGGCGAGCATGACCCTGGCCTTGCAGTCCGCGGTAGCCTTGACCTGAATCTGGGACGCGCTCACATATTCCAGGGAAGGGCTGTGGGCCAACTCGAAGCTCTCCACCACCGCCTGCTCGATTTTGTCAAAATCACCCTTGAGGATGACCTGGCGGCCGGTGCCGCTGGCCCATTTGGCCTGAGGAAGATGAATCAAAGCCATTACGCCACCTCACTTTCTTACCTGCAGCCTGTTGGATTTTTTTGTAAGTCAAATTGTTAAGATGCCTTGTGCAACTTGGCTTCCGCTCGCTCGTTAAATTTCCCTTCTCTTTAATCGGGAGAACAGACATCCCGCCTGTTCCGGCACAGGCTGGAAGCCTGTTCTCCCGCTGAATTTTGCCAATGTAGGGTGCGTCTTACGCACCAAAAAAACGAAAGTATTATGATTTTGGCGCGTGAAACGCGCCCTGCGTTAACTTGCGCCTCAGCCCGCCAGGGAGCGGTAATTCCAGTCGGGGTCCAACTTGCTCCCCTGGTCAATGGCATAGGAATCGTAATCAGTGCCCTCGGCGTCCACGGCCCAGGCCCAGGTGCTGTGGAAAGGCCGGGCCAGGTTCAGGCTGACCCGTCGCTTTTTCAGGTCCACCACCTTGCCGAACACGGTAAACTCGTCCTGGGTGAAGCCGTGAAAGGGAGAGGTGACCGCCAGGGTGTCGCCGATTTCCAGCCGCGCCCCTTCCAGCCAGGTGTCCAGGTTCACCACTTCCCAGGCGGAAGACAGGCGCTTCAAAAGGCGGGTGGCCAGAAGCTCGGCCACTTCCGGGTTTTCCAGGACCACCGGGGCGTCGTAGCGCAAATCCACGTCCAGCGCGGTTTCCCCCCAGGCCGCCAGGGCCGCGTTATCCCGGACCTCGCAATACCTGCTGTTGTCCTGGTCGTAGTCGGCGTAATACACCCGCACCAGGTTTTTCAGGCCTTCCAGGTGGTAGCCCGCGGTCACCGAACGAATCCGACCGGCATCCAGGGCCACCAGGTTGTCGGCCAGCATGAAGCGCCACAGGCGCTCGAACCAGACCCAGTCCCCCGAACCCTTGGCGTAGGCCAGGGCCGCGCCCATCATGAGCACCAGCGCCTCCGCCGAGCCCAGCCGCTCGGTGAACACGTAGTGGGGCGCATAATCCCAGACGTCCGCGGCCTCCAGATAGGTAAAGGGGATGAGATCGGCGTTCAGCAGGTTGGGCTTGACATCCCCGGCTTGCTGAAAGAGCCAGGACATGAGGGCGTCAAAGTGGGCGGTGTCCTCGGGCAGCGCCGCGAAATGGTAGGCCTCTCCCTTGAGACCGTGAGCCGCCACGCCGAAGGCCTGGATTGCCAGGGCGTTGAGCCAGGCATAGTGATAGTCGCTCTTGTAGCCCCCGCCGAACTCCTGGCTTTGCCGGTTCAGGCGCAGATCGTCCAGGAGGCGCCGGGCCCAGGTCGCGGCCAGGGGTTGCCCGCCCCTGAGATACGTGTACAGGCAGCCCAGGGCAACGGACGCGGCCGCGCCCGGATCATAGGGGCCGTAGGTGAAGCCGTACTCCGAAAACCAGACGGGCACCTGCCAACCGCTGCCGTCCGGCGCGCCGTGCGCGTCCAGCCAGGCCAGCCAGTTATCCAGAATTTCCCCGGCGCCGGGGTCGTTGCTGATAAAGTAAAATTGGGCCATGCGGTAAAAGGCCCAGTACTGCCCCAGGGCATGCCCCACTTCCGGGTAGTCGCTGCCGTTTTCCGTCCCCTGGATGATCCCCCAGCGGCCCGCAACCTCGTCCGCGTCCATGCCCCGGGCCTGAATCCGGATGAAGTCCATGGAACCGGGAAACACATAAGAAGCGCTGTTCCACAGGCCCAGATAGAGGGGCGAGGAATTGGGGGAAAGGGAGGTCCCGTAAGTATTGCTGGCCACCTCGCTGCCGTTTACAAAAAGCTTGGCGCTGCCGCCCGTCCTGGTAGCCACCACGTAATACCAGCTGTCTTTGGGATAGGCCGCGGCGGAAACCAGGACCTCGGAGCCGTTCAGCCGGCAGGAAAACTTGTTGTCCGCGCCCCGCCCCAGGCCATAGCTGCCCCAGCCGCCCGCGGCGCCTTTTTGTAAAATCCCGCCGCTGACGCCGTCGCTGGCGGGGCAAACCAG
>CAZLRL010000301.1:0-4133 GCA_964561645.1 uncultured Desulfobacterales bacterium | reverse complement strand
ACCACCTGGTCGGCCAGGTGCCGGTCGAGCGCGGCCCGCCGTTTTTGAAAGCGCAAAAATTCCTCCGCGGCCTCGTCGGCCACCTTTTCGGCCGGTTTGCCCCGGGCTCCCAGGGCCTCGAAGCCCGCCCGGGGTCCCCAGAGGAAGACAAAACTCCCTGGATCGAGGCCGTCGGCCTCCAGTTCCTCCACGGGCAGGCCCGGCCCCAGGCGCTCCTGGAGGCGCCGGGCCTGGCGCCGGATCACGTGGGCCGGAACCCGGGAGGCCGCGGACAGGGCCCGAAAATCCTGGGGATCGGGAGCAGCAACCCAGGTTTGCGGGGAAAGCTCCGGGGCCGGTTGAATCCGGAGCCGCACCTCGCCGCCCCCCCGGGGGTACCACCCCCAGCGGGTCAGGGTCAGGGAAGCCTGGGCGCCCAGCTCCGCCAAAGCCGGGAGGAACACGGCCGCCAGATAATGGGCCGGCGGGCTCCAGGCCACGTGGGTGCCCCCCCGGATAGTCAAAGGGCTCGTGCCCCCCGCGGCCAAAAGCGGCGGCAGCAGGGCCTGGGCCACCAGCGTCACCGAACCGGCGCTGCCGGTTTTCTCCGCCACGTCGAAAAAATAATCGCCCGCCCGGATAGTCCGGGGCCGGAAGCTGAGCTCCCGGCTCCCCGGAACCGCGCCCTCCACCTCCGCCCCGGTGATCTGGGCCAGGGCCTTGACCGCCATGAGATGCTGGGGCCTGAGGCCGGGCTTTTGGCGCCCGGCCCTAATGTCCGTGATGCGGACGGACTCCCCCAACAGCGCGGCCAGGGAAAGGGAGGTCCGCAGTATCTGTCCGCCCCCCTCTCCGTAAGAGCCGTCCAAATGCAGCATCAATCTTCCAGCAGAAAGATTACCTCAAATCTCACCCGGTAGCTGGCAATCTTGTTGTCTTTGACTGAGACTCGCTGCTCCAAGATCCGCAATCCGGTAATACCACGCAGGGTTTCTTGAGCTCGCGCAAATCCCACCTGGAGCGCGTCTTCAAAGCTGACAGGGGACTCGGCGATAGCTTGCGAGCTTCTGGCCACGTGATGGGGCATAGCATCCTCCTCGAGGGGGAAAATAGTTCCCCTTTGTTGGAACCCAAAACCTAATCCAGAATAAAGATTACTTCCATTTTCACCCGGTAGGTGTGGATTTTGTCATCCTTTACCGAGACGCGCATCTCGGCAATGCGCAAACCGGTGATGCCCCTGAGAGTTTTGGCGGCGCGATTGAACCCCACTTGAATGGCATCCTCAAAGCTGGTGGGGGATTCCGCAATAATGTGAGTTACTCTGGCCACATTGGTGCTCATAACTACCTCCTTGAAGCGTCATTGGCCTGCCGGCGGACCCTCGAGCCAGGGCGGCGGGAACCCGGAGGGCTGCCCTTATGTTAAGTTCCCCTAAGGGAAATGCAACCGGGCCTCACCCCTGGCTTGACATTGTCAGGGTTCCTCCCTATGCTCCCTCCAACGTGCCAAACCCGGTCAGGGAAAACGCAGGGCCGGTTAGGGTCGGAGGTTAAAGGAATTCTGTCCGGCCCTGGTTCGGAAGGTCTTTTTGGTTCGGTTGGCCGAGGTAATCTGATATATAACGGGAGGCCGACAGCCGTCGGCCCTTTAAAGCCCCAGGGCTGCCCTTTGCCGATGACGTGCCACTCTAAGCTCTCATGAATCCTCACCCGGACGCCGCCCCCTCGCCTGAGACTCCCAGGTCCCATCGGATCTTCGCCAAACTTGCCTCCCTGCTCAGCGCCCGCTGGTTCATGGAGGTCCTGCAGGCCCTCTTTTTCATCTATCTGGCCCGCCTGAGCACCTCCACCTACGGCGAGTTCATGCTGGCCATCAGCCTGGGCAGCATCCTGCGCCTCATCGCCGAGTTCGGCCTCAACCTGCCCCTGGTGGGCCTTTTGTCCCAGAAGGAAGGCGATCAGCAAGCCGTCCTCTCCCAGATGCTGATCCTCAAAACCGGCCTTTTTTCCCTGGCCTATCTGGGCGCGGTGGGCTTTGTCCACTGGCAGGGGTATTCTCCGGCGTTGCGCAATTTCGCCCTGATCATCGGCCTGGGCCTGGGCCTGGAGGCTTTGACCACCACCTTTTTCACCGCCCTGCAGGTGGAAGGCCGCCAGCCCCTGGAGGGCAAGATCCGCGCCGTCGCGGCCCTGTTGGGCTACGGCTACGGTTTTAGCGCCCTGTTTTTGGGCGCCCCCTTCCTGGCCGTAGCCCTGTACAAACCCCTGGAGACCCTGGTCAACCTGGCGGGCGGGGCCGCGGGCGTGGGCCTCAAAGGCTTGTGGCGCTGGCCATCTCTCGCGGCCCTCGGGGAGACCCTGCGCCGGGTCTTCCTGTTCGCGGTCCTGGAAGTCACCGCCATTTTGTTCAACAAGGCCAACGTCTTTTTCCTGCAAAGTTACGGCGGCTCCGAAGGGGTGGCCCAGTACAGCGCCACCTACCAGATCGTGGACGGCTGCTCGGCCATTGCCGCCAATCTCATCCTCCAGAGCATCATGTTTCCCCTGTTCGTCAAATTCTGGGAGATGGACCGCCGGGAAGTCACCCGCCTGGCCCGGGCCTCGGCCCGCTGGCTGCTGGGCGCGGCGATTTTGCTCATGCTGGTCCTGGCCGCGGAAGCCGACCGCCTCATCCCCCTGGTTTACGGCCCCCACTACCAGGATGCGGTCTGGCTGCAGCCCTATCTGGTGATTACCATCCTGTTCTCCTTCCTCCATAATCTGGCCGGCTTTCTGTTGATCAGCATGCGCCTGGAGAGATTTCTGGTCATGGTCTACCTGGGAGCCCTGGCCTTCAACCTGGTCTTTTGCTGGCAGGTGATTCCCCAGGCCCCCCTGTGGGGCGCGGCCCTGGCCATTATTTTCACCAAGGGCGGCATGGCCCTGGTGACCTTCGGCTTCATCCAGCGGCGCCTGCGGGTCTTTCCCTGGGACGACGCCCTGGTCCTGATCCTGACCGGGTCGGCCTCGGTCGCCCTTTACTGGCTCAGCATGTTTTTCCTGCGCCGGGGCTGGGCGCTGCTGGTGGCGGTTTTGGCCTTGTTCGGCCTGCTGTGGTATTTTTGGAAAATTAAATTTCCCCTCAAAAACATGAAGCTCTAACCCGCACCTGAGGACCCTCAAGAATCTGTCGTAGCGCGGGCGTCTCGCCCGCCTCAAATAGGGCTCCGAAAAATGGCGAGCGGCAGACTGCCCGACAATTGTTCTGTAACCAACTGTAATGAGAAGGATATTCCCTTAAAGCCCCAGGACCAAATTATTTATTTGGGAGTTTGCCCCGGCCTGATAGTATGAACTAATCCTGAAAGGGTTGAGCGGCCTCAAAATTCCTTTAATTTCCTCCCTTTGCTAAAGGGGAGTTAGGGGAGATTCGTAAGTATATTTGCATAGTTAGTCCATAAATTAACGTAATAGCATTAGAAGCGGTTGCAAAACCTCATATTTCGGTCCTTGTTGTCATTCTGAGGGAGCACCGCGACCGAAGAATCTAGGTTTTTCCAGGAGTTCGAGATTCTGCACTTCGTTCAGGATGACAGAAAAATAGGTTTGCAACAGCTTGTAATCCCCCAAATGATTTTTTGTGACAGGAGTCGGCCCATGACACCCACCTTTCCCTGCCCCCTGCCCCTGGAAAAAATTCTGGTGTGTACCGACGATTCCCCCGCCAGCCAGGGGGCCGTGAAAACGGCCCTGGACCTGGCCCAAGCCTGCGGCGCCCGGATAGTCCTGCTTTTCGCCCTGGAATTTTATCCCTTCTACGAATACCCTCAGCCCGATGCCCTCGGCGTCACCCCGGCCGCGGGCCAGGACCTCCTGGAGCTGCGCCAGCAGGCTGCCCGGGAGCATCTGGAAGCCTGGGAACAGGAAGCCGCCCAGCAAAACCTCACGCTTCAGGCCCGCCTCCAGACCGGGAGCCAGGCTTATGTCGAGATCCTGAGCGCGGCGGAAGATCTGCAGCCCGATCTGATCATTATGGGCCGCCGGGGCAAGTCCGGTCTGGAGCGCCTCCTGGTGGGGAGCGTCACCGCCCGGGTCATCGGCCAGACCCCCCACAAGGTCCTGGTGGCCCCCCGGGACACGAACGGCGGGGTGGAGCAGATCTCCACCATGCTG
>CAZLRL010000300.1:0-4134 GCA_964561645.1 uncultured Desulfobacterales bacterium | reverse complement strand
GGCCATGAGGGGGCAGCCCCCCAGATTATCGTAAACCCAGTTGAACTGGGACGATCGGGCCCATTGAATGCGTGACATTGCCTCTCCTAATCCTCCCCCAGATAAGCCCTGATCTTGATCTCCCCGAAATCCACCCATAAATCGTACAGGGTGCGCCGTAGAAGCTCCCGCAGGGCCTGGCTGGCGGGAATGTTTTCAAAGCAGACTCCCACCGCGTATTCCGGGGTCAGGCTCTTGGCCAGTTCGAAGGAATCATGGTGCACCGCGTCACTCAGGCCCACCTCGGTGAGGATATCCAGCATGATGTCCACCGGGTGGGTGGTGCCGTCTTTCACCACCCGGGCGCTGACCTGGGCGCTTCGGCCGGTGACCGTAATAACCCCCGTCTGGGGATCGGCGCTCACGTCCTCCCAGGTTTCCTCGCCGTTCAGGTAGATGGCGGAAATGGCTTCAAAGGGCGCGCCGAATACCTGGTAGCCGTATACCGGCGGCGAGGCCGTGAAGGTGAAGGAATCCCAGGCCACCAGGTCGTCGCCGATCCCGGGTTGCCAATACACCGACAGGCCCTGAGACAGGGTGACCGGGTTGTCGGCGCCGCCGCAGATCAGGCCCGTCTTTTCCCAGCTCTGTCCCCCGGTGATGGACCAGCGGAAAGTGGCAACTCCCACTTCGCCCGTGGTCTCAATCCGGAGGAGATAATTCGTGGCCACGTCGCCGCGATAATTTCCCAGGACGTATAAGGTGGCGCTGCCGCTGCCGGATTTCATCGGGGTGCTCACTTCGGCCGCGGCCACCTCCCCCAGCTCGGCCCGGGAACGGTAAAAGCCCCGCATAAAGGGTTGCCGCTCCCCCTCGGGGGTGGGCGCGCCCAGGCGGCGGTTCAGACAGTGGGTAATCCAGTCAATGGTCTCCAACTCCACCCGGTGGCGTTCCTGCCAGCCGTCCGCCATGCCCCCCAGGCGGGAGAGGGTCCCCTGGTACAGGAGCAGCCACTCCACCTGGCCGCTGGGCAGTTCAAAACCGTGGTACAGGGCCAGGCGCTTTTCGGCCCAAGGGAGGCCCAAAAAGTAAAAACTGCCCCCGTTCGGCAGCCACTGACTTTCCCGGTTGTCCATCCCCAGGACGTGGCTGCCGCTTTTCAGGCCCGCGAAATCCCGGGTCAGCTCCACCTGCACTTCGCCCGGGTTCAGGATTTCGCTTTCCGGCACGGTCAGGCGGCCTTCAAAGCTGAGCCCGGAGATATAGGCCGGAAAATCCCCTTCCCCGGTCTGACTGTCATAGGCGTCCCCCGGGTAATCCACCGCGTAGGCGGTAAAGCCGTCCGCGTCCCCCGAGGAGTCCACCGCCCAACTGCGATCCGTGGCCAAAAATTCCACCCGCACCTGAAAAAAGGGGAACAGGGGGAACTCTTGCTGGGGCGTGATTTGGGTGTATTCGGCCCCTGCCACCTGGTGTGCGGCGGCCGCGCCCCTCAGGAATACCCGGGCCTCCAGATAGCCGGCGTGGTCCTCCCAGGAGGCCAGCACCGTGTCCAGATAAGAGGAGAACGTCTGCATTACCGGCGAAGTCCAGGAGCCCGAAGTGGAATAGCCTTCCTCCAGCTCCAATTTGCCCGGTTCGCCGCCGTATTGGGTGTATTCGAAGGTCCCGGACCCGGGTGCCAGGCCGTATTCCAGCTCAAAGGGGAAGAGCACCGCTTTGACCCGGGGGCTGGCCCCGCGCAGCAGCCGCTCTTCCTGGAGGAATTCCCCGCTCGCCAGTCTCATAGCTTTCCTAAAAGTTCAAAGTTCAAGGTTCAAGGTTTGACTCTGACGCATCAACTTCCAGGATAGAAACCCGATGCGGTTCACACCTACTCGAACATGGTTAACAAGGTTTTCCTTAAGTTCCCTCTCTTGAGGAGAGGGTCAGCGTGAGGGTGAAATTGTGTGAACCGCATCGGTCCTAAACCTCATCCAGCACCAGGCTCCCGGACCACAGGCCCGGCGCCACCTCCCGGAAATTCAGATCGTTGGTCCAGATGCCCGTGAAAGTCTTGCCGCCGCCGGTCTCCCGATAAAAGTCGATTTCCACCTGGGCCTGCTTGAGCGCGGCCAACTGCTCCTTTTGCGCCGCGCCGATGTACTGGAAACTCAGCACCCACCGGGCCTTGAGATCCCGGCGGTAGCTCCTCAGGGTGCCATCCAGGGCCCGCTCCCGGTCCGCGTCGTCGGTGGCCAATTCCTGGTAATCCCAGGTGAAATTCACCGGCAGGGTGTAGCTCTGGCGGCTGCCCCCTTTGGGGGTCCACTCCAGCTTGGCGTTGGCCATATTCCCTTCTCCTTACCAGCGCCGGGTCAGTTCCCGCTCCAGGGCGGGCAGGAGGTGCCTTTGCACCACCCTTTCCCAATCCAGGCCCGCGACCCCGGCTGAGTCCAGACTTTGCACCTGTATGGTGATGTCGTAGCGCGGCGTGCCGCCTCCCTGGTTCACCTGGAAATGCCCGGAGCGCAGGGCCTCGAAATTTTCTTCTCCCAGTTGCACCATGGCGTCCCGGGGCAGGATGCCCTCCCCGGTTTGCACCTTGACCAGACGCTCATCCGCCAGCAAAGCCTCCGGTGACACCGCCAGGCCGCTGTGCGCCTCCAGGATGCCCCCCTCATGGAATATGCCGCCGAAACCCAGGCCCATGCTCACCCAGGAGAGCATCTCCTCCCCCGAGCCGCCGCCGCTGCCTTCCCCGGAGGTCAGCTGGAGGCTCTGGCCCGCCTGATCCATGGTCTGCGTCAAGTGAGCTCCCAGGGCATCCACCTCCACAGTGATTTCGGCCAGGGCCTGGCGCCAACTCTGGACCAGGTTGTTGCCGGCCGCGGCTCCCTCGGCCGCGATCTGGTCAAACTTGGCTGCCGCGCCCCCTGCCATCTGCTCCATAGTTCCCTGCCAGTCCTGTTCAAAACCGTGCCAGGCCGCGGCCATGTCCTCCATTTCCCGGGACCAGTCCGCCAGGCGCGCCTGGCTGGCCTCCCGGCCGATGGCCGTCATTTCCTGCTGGAGGGACCGATAATCCGCCAGCTCCTGATCGTAGTTCCTGTCATCCGAGTTGTTGTTGGCCACCGTGTCCTCCCTGTGGTCCAGCCAGGGCTTCCTCCACCAGGCCGAGAAGCAGCCAGGTTTCCAGGCTCAAATCGTTGGGCCGGAAAGGATAGCCGGCTTTTTTGAGGCGATGTAAAAACATCAGGTGCCAGGTCCAGGGCGAAATGTTTTCGGGTCTGAGATACTCGGCGCAATTGCTGCAGGCCCAATCTGCAAAGGTCCCGTTTTCCACCCGGCAGCGGTGCCGCTGTTCCGTCCGGCACAGGCGCCCGCCAGCCAGGCTTCGCAGCTCCCGGAGGAGTTCCTCGGTGGGCGGACAGACCAGAGCCTCGGCGGGCCTCGGCCGGGTCAGCCCCATTCGCCCCCTCCCCGGCCCAGGACCCGCAGGCCCTCAAAAACCTGTTGGCCGAGATAAGACACCAGGTCCGGGGCGTGGCGGGCCAGGTGCTCTTTCCAGTCCGGATGCCGCTCCGGATCCAGGGCCTCGGGTTCGCCGTTGTCCTGGATCACAAAGTCGCCCGGTTCAAAGCCTACCAGGATATCCAGGCCGAACTTGAGCCGGGTCTCACTGAGGCGCAGGCGCCGATCCCCGCCCTCCAGATGAAACACCGAGAGCTGATAGGCCACCCGCTCCTCGGAGGTGGGCCGCCGGAAGTACAGTCTAATGGCCGACCCGCTCACCGGATCCTGAATTGCCATCTGATGCCGGTCTTCTCCCAATATCCTGGCCATGATCTCACCTTGAACTGCAACGTTAAGTCGCTAAAAAAATCCTCTTATTCCCCCCTTTTCTAAAGGGGGGTCAGGGGGGATTTGAAATAACCTCGCAACCCCCCTGAATCACCTGTTAGCAAGCACTAGGCCGCGTAGCTTCCCACCATATTCTGCACCTGCACGATGACCGAGCCGTAGGTGTCGTCCTCCAACACCGCAAACTCCACTTCCTCGGCCAGGCGCCGCTGGGCCACCCGTACCGGCGCGGCCGTAACCGCCACCCGGGGAAAAATAATCTCCACCTGATAGGGATACCCGGCTTCGAACTCCGGTCCCGCGGCCAGCAGA
>CAZLRL010000299.1:3839-4135 GCA_964561645.1 uncultured Desulfobacterales bacterium | reverse complement strand
GCCCAGGGTGAAGGCGGCCGAGCCGCGCCGTCCGCGTCCCGGAAATCCAAGGGCCGGGCGGCTCAGGAAGATATTACCGGCCCGCCCACCACCGGGCCCATCCTGACCAGCGGCGCCTTGCCCATGGGCCGGGGCAATTTCGCCATCCAGCCCTATACGTACGTGACCTTCCTGGGCGGGGAATATTCCCCCACCTGGAAACCGCGGGGCGCGGGGAAAAATCAGACTACTTTCGGTAACGCCATTTCCCTTTATTACGGCATCACCGAGCATTTATGGGTCTCCACCTTCTGGTC
>CAZLRL010000299.1:0-3829 GCA_964561645.1 uncultured Desulfobacterales bacterium | reverse complement strand
ACATCCACAATTGGGCTTATAACATCCGGGATCCGGAACCCGGACAGGGACGCACGGCCCAGGCCGGCAGCTACGGGCCCCTGTCCCTCACGTTTCGGTACCTGTTGGTCAAGCAACATGACCGTTGGCCCACGGTGACCGCGCTGTTTACTTTGGGCCTGCCCAGCAATCGGGGCTCTACCGTGGACGTGGGCACCCTGCCGGCCCAGGTGAGCGGCACCCGGAACTGGGGCTTCACCTGGGGGATGAATCTGCACAAATACGCCCGCCCCTTAATTTTGTACCTCAACCTGTGGTATTTCATGGCCACCGTGGATAAGCGGGAGCGGGTGGTGGACGGCGGCATTGCTCTTGAGAGGTTCAATCCCTGGGACCAGGTAAAATTCAACCTGGCGGCGGAAATCCCCCTGCGCTGGAAAGGCGGACCCTGGGTGGTGCTCCTGGAAATGAACAGCTTCTGGGAAGTGGGGCCCATTTTCGGGCCCGGGCCCGACACCAAGGCTTCGGCCCGGGTGACGGGTCTGGTGGGTATGGAATATATCTTCAATCCCCAGTGGAGGTTGGCTCTGGGATTTGCTTTCAGTATGCTGGGGAAAAACAGTACAATCCAGTGCACCCCGGTCATTACGCTGTATAAGCCCCTCAACCTGTTCAAGCGGCGGGATCGTTAGATACCTGCAACGGGAAAAAAGCCATCATGCCCGTGCCCATTTTAACTGACCTGGTAATCATTTTCGGCCTGTCGCTGGTGGTTCTGTTTGTCTGCCACCAATTCCGGGTGCCGGTGACGGTGGGGTTCATCCTCACCGGGATTCTCGCGGGGCCGCATCTGTTGGGCCTAGTCCGGGCCGTGCACGAAGTGGAGGTGCTGGCGGAGATCGGGGTCATTTTGCTCCTGTTCACCATCGGGGTGGAATTTTCCTTTGCCAACCTGCTGCAGATCAGGAAGTCCGTCCTGGTGGCCGGCCCCCTCCAGGTGGGGGCCACCTGCCTGGCGGGTCTGGCGTTGGCCTGGCACTTCGGCCGGCCCGGGGGCGAGGCCGTTTTCGCCGGCTTTCTGTTGTCGCTCAGCAGCACCGCCATTGTGCTCAAAATTCTCCAGGAGCGGGCCGAAGTTGACAGCCCCCAGGGCCGCACCAGTCTGGGCATCCTGATTTTTCAGGACATTATCATCGTGCCCATGATGCTAATGGTGCCGGTATTGTCAGGCGCCACGGAAAACGTGGGCGCCTCCCTTCTCATGATGCTGGGCAAAGCCGCGGTCATCATTGTGCTGGTGATCGTCAGCGCCAAGTGGGTGGTGCCCCGGGTTCTCTATCAGATTGCCGCCACCCGGAACCGGGAACTTTTTCTCATCTCCATTGTCTTGCTCTGCGCGGCGGTGGCCTGGCTCACGGCCCAGGCCGGGCTGTCCCTGGCTTTGGGCGCGTTTTTGGCCGGCTTGATCGTCTCGGAAACCGAATACAGCCATCAGGCCCTGGGCAATATCCTCCCCTTCCGGGACGTGTTCTCCAGCTTCTTTTTCATTTCCATCGGCATGCTCCTGGACGTGGGCTTTCTCCTCAAGAATCCGGCCATCATCGGGCTCCTCACGTTGGGCGTTCTGCTGCTCAAAACCCTGCTGGCGGGGGGCGCGTCCCTGGTCCTGGGGTTTCCTCTGCGGACCGCGGTACTGGTCGGTTTGGCCCTGTGCCAGGTGGGGGAGTTCTCCTTTATCCTCTCCAAAGTGGGGGTTTCCCATGGATTGCTGACCGGGCCCGGCTACCAACTGTTTCTGGACGTCACCATCTTGACCATGGTGGCCACCCCGCTCATCATGACCAAGGCCCCGAGGTTGGCCGATTTGGTCCTGCGCGGGCCCTGGCCCCAACGCTTGAAACACGGCTCTTATCTGGCGGCTGAGTTTAGCGCCCAGGTTCCCCGGGACCACCTGATTATTGTGGGTTTTGGCATGAGTGGCCGCAACCTGGCCCGGGCTGCCAAAGCCGCGGGCATCCCGTACGTGATCATTGAGATGAACCCGGAAACTGTGCGCAAAGAAAGGGAACAGGGGGAGCCCATTTTTTTCGGAGATGCCACCCAGGAGGAGATCCTCCACCACGCCAATATCACCAAGGCCAGGATTGTGGTGGTGGCCATCAACGACCCCACCGCGGTGCGGCGCATTACCAGCCTGGCCCGCCGGCTCAATGCCAAGGCCCATATCATCGTCCGGACCCGTTATGTCAATGAGCTGCAGCCGTTGTTTGAGTTGGGGGCCGACGATGTGGTGCCCGAGGAATTCGAAACCTCGGTGGAGATTTTCACCCTGGTGCTGAAAAAGTACCTGGTCCCCAAAGCGGAGATCGAACGGCTGACCTCCGAGGTCAGGGCCAACTGCTACATGTTGTTTCGGGGGCTTTTCAAGGAATTGGAAGAAGAGTTCGCCCCCCTGCGGCGCCAGTTGCATGATGTGGAAATCTGCACCTTCCGCCTCGAAACCGGCGCGCCTTTGGCGGGAAAATCCCTGGCCCAGATGGAATTGCGCAAAAAGCACGGGGTCACGGTCCTGGCGGTACGCCGCAACTCCCAGGTGTTTCATAACCCTGACCCCGACATGACCCTGTTGGCCGACGATTTGCTCATCAGCATCGGGGCGCCGGACGATCTGATCAAGGCTGCCGGCCTTTTCACCGGGCCCGCGGGCTCGGGGAACAGCATCGAATAATTACTGCCCTCCAGCACACCCGGCGCGCCCTCCCTTCCTCAAACAAGACCTCAACTCTGAAACATATTGATTTCAGATATGTTTCTCGCTTGACTTGGACATATCAAGACAGTATTCTGGGACTTTCTATAAAAAAGGAGGCTTCCGATGAGGCATACTACCATTAGAATAATTCTGGGATTTTTAGTCTTCTTGCTGTTGTTATCGCCGGTAATTTGCCTGGGTTATGATGGTAATGCTGGAACTCCCGACAAGATCATGATGTCCTTTATTAATGCCATGGTAAGTAAGGATAGCAATAAAGTCTTGTCTTTCTTTTCGAAAAAAACTCCCTATAAATGGGTTTTTTATGAGATTGGCACTACTAAACCATTGTATGTAAGATATATTTCTTACCAGGATTTGGCTAAAGATTTTAAAACTAAAACAGGACGTTATCACAACTTTTTTGACGACCCCAACGGTTACACCTACCAGGTTAACTTTAAAAGAAATGAAATGTGGAAGAAAAAGGGGAAGAATACCTTTGTAGCTCCAGATTCAGATTTTGACACCACCTATATAAAGTGGAAGCGGGAAAATGGCCAATGGGTAATTTCAGAAATGGGGGACTCAGGACCCTAGGCAGGGTGTTGAAAAATCTGTCTTGGGGGGGGCAGGGGTCAGCTGACCCTTGCCCCCTCACCCAACCCCATAGGGGGAATGGGCTTCGCCCCAAGATCTGCACGTGGTATTGCTTACCGTACCCTCGCCGGGAAGCGGGAGTTTTTTATCAGCCGGCTGGATTCTTCGGTCGCGGCGCTCCCTCAGAATGACAATTTTTTATACCGTGGCAGAGGTCGCTAGCTGGAGCTTGGGCCTCAGCTGGCAGGATAAGGGCTCTCAGGCTTTGAGCCACTCCCAGGCCGCAGGGAGCTGGTCGGCAGGGAATTTTTTGACCTCGGCCTTTACCAGGGGCGAGGCTATTTTCATGAACCATTCCAACCACTTGGGCCCGCCGACGATGGCGACTTTTTCAAAGTCGTCCTTGTGTTTGACATCGAGCTTGGCGTCCTCCCAGAGGGCGCCCATTTCCCAGCCGGAAAAATTTTCATCCATGTAAAACAGCAGGCGCAGCTGGCC
>CAZLRL010000298.1:0-4141 GCA_964561645.1 uncultured Desulfobacterales bacterium | reverse complement strand
TTACAAATTTTCCTTTCGTTTCACAGGTGCTTTATTTTCTTGATTAAATTATAATCCCTAGTTAAACAGGCGATGAAGTCCGCCGCAACCGCCCTGCCGATAGGGCTGATGACTTCTGTCCAGAAACCGGGCAGAAGTTTTTTTTGACCCGGTAAGGAAGGAGAACCGACCTTATGGGGAATTTTCAGCAACTCAAAGAGGTCTTAGAGGGCCAGCTTGTCCAGCTTGCCGCCCTGCCGGAGATCAAGACCGCCGCCATCCAGGACCTGCTTGACAAGCTGCGGCAGAACCGCTTCTATTTGGTGGTGCTGGGCGCGTTCAAGCGCGGCAAAAGCACCCTGATCAACGCCCTGCTGGGGGAGGCGGTGCTTCCCGTGGCCATCATTCCCCTGACCTCGGTGGTCACCATCCTGACCTACGGGGAGAGTTTGACCATCGAGGTGCGCTTCCACGACGGCCAGACCCGCCGGATTACCCATCCCGAACTGGTGGACTATATCACGGAGAAGGGGAATCCCGGCAACCAGAAGGGGGTCCGGGAAGTCGAGCTCACCTATCCCTCCGAATATCTCCGGGATGGGGTGCGCATCATTGACACTCCCGGGGTGGGCTCGGTTTACAGCCACAACACCGAAATCGCCTATAATTTCCTGCCCCAGGTGGATGCCGCGGTCTTCGTGGTCACGGTGGACCCGCCCCTGTCCGCGGCGGAGCAGGAATTCCTGCAGGATATCCGGGAATACGTCCATAAGCTCTTTTTCGTGCTCAATAAAATTGATTACGTGCAGGAGTCCGAGCGGCAGGAAGCCCTGGAATTCACCACCCAGATCTTGAAAGAAAATTTGGCCGTCCCCCAGGTGAATATCTTTCCGATGTCCGCCAAACTGGCCTTGGAAGGTAAGAATAACGGGCACCCGGAGCTGTTGACCGCAAGCCTCCTGCCCCAGTTTGAAGAGCATCTGCGCCAGTTTCTCTATGCAGACAAGGGCCGGGTGCTTCTCGTCTCCTGCCTCAGCGGCGCGCTTAAAGCAATCACCGACTCCACCCTGGGCCTTAAAGTGGAGCGCCAGGCCGGGACCCTGCCCCTCGCCGAGCTGGAAGCCAAGATCGCCCAATTCGAAGGAGAACTCAAGGGGGTCGAAAAAGAGCGGGAAATGTCCCTCCTCCTCCTGGATGGCCGTCTCCAGGGAGTGAGCGAAATTTTTGATCAGGACCTGGAGTCCTTTAAAAAAGAGACCGTAGAGCACTTAAGCCAGGAAATTGAGACCGAATTTAAGAAAAAAAGTCAACAGTCCCAGGACTTGAACCAAGACATGGAAGACTTTTTGTTCGGCTCTTTGCGGGACCTGTTCACCGACTGGCGTCGCCAGGAGATTGACCGCCTGGCGCATCTGCTGGCTGACACCCACCAGGAATTCGCCGGGCGCATCAATGACATCCTGGAACGTCTGACGCAGCTCACTGCCCGCATCTTTGACTTTTCCCTCCGGGGTTTTGCGGTGGAGGAGACCTTTGCAGAAAAAAGCCGCTTCAGCTTCAAATTCAAAGATGAGCCGGTGGGGTTGGAAATCCTGCAGATGACGGTCACCGGCCTGTTGCCCCGGGCTTTGACCAGGGGCAGGCTGCTGAAAAAATTGCAGGAAAACGTCGTGGAACTGGTGGACAAACATTGCGGTCGTCTGCGGTGGGATTTTCATCAGCGCTTCCAGGAGATCGCCCGGGAGTTCCGGCAGGTTTGGCTCTCCAGGATTGACGACACCACCCAGAGCATCCGCCAGGCCCTGGCCAGGGCCCTGGCTCAAAAGCAAGCCAGCCTCCAGGATACCCAAAAGCGCTTGACCGAACTGGATGAGAGGCTGGACCGCATTGTCCGCCTCGAGGAGGACCTGCTGGACTTGCGGCAAAAAATCGGGGCAGCTTTACATTAACTCCTGGCAATCTTACTTTTAAACAAAGGAGGTGATGCAAAAACTTTATCTAGTGGCTATGGGCAGGAACGTTTCTTGGGTATTATCGTCAAAGAGGAGAAAGAGCCATGAGCGAATACGAACGAATTATAAAAGAAAAAGGCCTGCCGGAAGTGGGACAGGTGGTCCGCAACAAAAAGTACGGCACTCGGTGGCGCGTCATGGAGAAACGGGAGGTTTGGCAAAATATCGCTCCCAACCCCGACACAGGCGAACCTCGTATGACTCCGGCCATTTACCTGGCCTACTGGAAAATAACCGATGATGCTCCTCCCGGAGTCGGCAAGATGCTTGGTTATCTCTATACCCTTTATGACAACACCTTTGCGATAAACTGGGAAATCGTCTCCTGAATTCTTCAGCACCACGAAATAGTCCTGAACTTCAAGGTCGGCCACCGGCGAGCCGGCCTTTTTATTAGACCGCCCCATTTCTTTCCGCCGCCCCTCCGGTTACACCATTTCGAGTCAATATCTGGTATTATCGGCTTAACCGCACGCTAGTCCCGGTGCATCACCCGGAGGCCCCTATGAGCATTCGCACCTCCCTGATCTTGTCTTATCTGACCCTGGTAGTCCTGCTGACCGTCGGTATGCTGGCGGGGGCGGACCTGGTCGGTGAACGGCTGCGCCAAAAAAATCTTATTTTTGCGGAAGACGGGGTGCAAAAAATCACCGCGGCCAACCTGGAGATTTCAGAGGCTATTCTCAAGAAATACGGCGAATTTTCGGTGGAAGACTTTGCCGAGGCCATCGCCCGGGAACTGTCTTATATTCTGGCCCCCAGGAAATCCTACCGTTATGCGGACATGCGCCGGGATGCGCTTCTCCGGCGGGTGGCAGTGCAGGATATCGTGACCCCGGACGGCGTGGCCGGATACACCGATCTCCTGGACATTCATGGGGTGGCGGTTCTCCACCCCAATCCCGCGGTGGAGGGCAAAAATTTCGTCCTGTGGAAAGAGGAATTCCCGGAAATGTGGAACCTGGTGGAACGCTCCTTCTCCCAGCCCAAAGTGACAGGCTACTACGCCTTTTTAGATAGAAACGGCAACAAGCGCCAGAAGTTCATGGCCCTGGTAAGGGTGCCCCAAACCCCCTTTGTAGTCGTGGCCGCGGTCAACATCGACCAGTATTTCCGGCCGGTGCACGAGCAAATCAAAAGCGCGTCTGAGAATACCAGGATGCAGGCCAACCGAACCATTGAACAATACTCCGCCCAGATGGACCGGAAAGTGAAGGTCGCCGGGCTCATCGGCGGCGGGGCCCTCTCCCTGATCGGCATTCTCTTCGGTTTTTTTTTCGCGGCCAACATTTCCCGCCCCCTGCTCCGGCTGCAACAGGGCGTCCGGGAAATCGGCGAAGGCAATTTCAGCGTGGCCGTACCCGAACGGGGGGCCCGGGAAGTGGTGGATCTGGCCCACTCCTTCAACAACCTGGGGCTGCAGCTGACCGAATACATCGCCAAGCGGGATTTTATCCGGGACACCTTCGGCCGCTACGTCACCAAGGAGGTGGTCCAAAGGCTCCTGGAATCAGAGGGGGCCCTGGCCCTGGGGGGCGAAACCCGGGAGGTCACCATTTTGATGGGCGATCTCAGGGGCTTCACCGCGCTGACCTCGGACATGACCCCCGAGGGCATCATTGCCCTCTTGAACCGCTACCTGGAAAGAATGATCGAAATCCTGGTGGATTACCGGGCGGTCATCGACGAAATCCAGGGAGACGGCATCCTGGCCTTTTTCGGTGCGCCGGAACATATGCCCGACCACCCGGTCCAGGCCGTGGCCTGCGCGGTGGCCATGCAGGCGGCCATGGAGGAGATCAACGCCAAAAACGCCGCCGAGGGCCTGCCCCACCTGGAGATGGGCATCGGCATCAGCTCCGGTACCGTGGTGGTGGGGAACATCGGCTCCGAGCTCAGGACCAAGTACAGCGTGGTGGGCTCGCCGGTCAACTTCACCAGCCGCATCGAGGGCATGGCCACCGCCGGCCAGGTGCTCATCGGCGCGGTCACCTATGGCAAGGTGCAGGACCTGGTGGAAACCGGCGAGGTCCTGCACGTCAGCATGAAGGGCATCCCCGGCCGGGTCACCCTCTACGAAGTGCGGGGCCTGGGGGCGCCTTACAACCTCAGGTTGAAAGAACGGCAGGAGACCCTGGTGGCGCTGCCCG
>CAZLRL010000297.1:0-4185 GCA_964561645.1 uncultured Desulfobacterales bacterium | reverse complement strand
CTGTTTTCTCGTGTAGGTTTTATCAGCCACATCAGCCATGGCCAGGTGCGAAATAAGCCCCAGTACTTCCAGGCTGGGAGAATTTTTCAAGCTCTCCAGGAACGGCAATACTTCACCGGGAAGGATTCCCAGCCTCCCCATCCCTGTGTCCACTTTGAGGTGCACCCGGGCCTTTTTCCCCAGGGCGCGGGCCGCCTCCTCCAGGGCCTGGGCCACGTCCCGCCGGTAAAGGACCGTTTCCAGGTCCGCGGCCACCGCGGCCTGGCTTTCCCGGGGCACGATGCCCATGAGCAGGATAATGGGAAGGTCGATCCCCTCCTGGCGCAGGGCCAGGCCCTCTTCCACCGAGGCCACACCCAGATATTCCGCGCCGGCCCTGGCCAGGGTGCGGGCGGCCTGAACCAGTCCATGCCCGTACGCGTCGGCCTTGACCACCGCCAGAAGTTTCACTCCCGGAGACAACCGCTGGCGCAACTGGAGGTAATTATGGTGCAGGGCCGCCAGATCGATGGTGAGGTCCACTAAAGAAGTGATCATCATGGTGACCTCTCCGATACCGCTCGTCAGGACATTTACTTCTTGGGGCGCAAGTCTGCGGGTATCTTGTCGTTTTGCTGCGCCACTTGGCTTTCCAACTCCAGCTTATGCTGTTTAAGCTTTTCCTGCAAATGGGAGTCGCTCAGGGCCAGGATCTGGGCCGCCAAAATCGCCGCGTTCTTGGCGCCCGCAGTCCCCAAAGCCATGGTGGCCACGGGCACCCCGGCCGGCATCTGCACCGTGGACATGAGACTGTCCAACCCCTGGAGGGAGGAATTGGGAATAGGCACCCCGATCACCGGCAGGATGGTCTCCGCGGCCAGGACCCCGGCCAGGTGGGCGGCCGCCCCGGCCGCGGCGATGATGATCTTGAGGCCCCGACCCGCGGCCTCCCGGGCATAGGCCTGGGCCTGATGCGGAGAGCGGTGCGCCGAGGCCACCGACACTTCCACCCCGATACCCCACTCCCGGAGCAGATTAGCGGCGGGCTCCAGGCTGGGCCAATCCGAGGCGCTTCCCATGACAATTCCAACAACAGGCCCCGCGGCTGCCATGCGACGTTCTCCCTTTCTTATGAAGGGGCTGAGCCTCCGGCCCACCCCCTGACAATCATGCCTTATTATAATTACGGAGCGCGCCAGCGCCCCAAAAATAATACTTGACCGGGCCCTTAGTGCGCAGGACGCCCTTGCCTTCGCCTCCGGAGGAGAGCCGCGACTTCTTCGGAGGGGCGGGTGTTCAGCACCTCCGACGGCTCCAGCCAACCTTTCCGGGCGGTGATCACCCCGTAAGCCATATCGTCCAGGTCTCCCAGGGAGTGGGCATCGGGGTTGATGCTGATCAGCACCCCCAGATCTTTGGCCCGGCGCAGCCACCGCCAGTCCAGGTCAAGGCGATAGGGGCTGGCGTTCAATTCCACCATTACCTGGTGCTGCCCGGCAAACTCGAGAATGCGTTCCAGGTCCACCTCGTAAGGCTCCCGGGCCAACAGCAGCCGCCCGCTGACGTGGCCGAGCATGGTGCAATAAGGATTGCTCATGGCCTGAATAAGGCGGCGGGTCATACTCTCCCGGGGCAGGAGAAATTGGGAATGCACCGAGGCAATGACGAAATCGAAGTCCCGAAGCACTTCATCTGGATAATCCAGGGAGCCGTCACCCAGAATGTCGGATTCAATCCCCCAGAACACTGCGAAATCAGGGTTGTCCCGGCGCAGGTCCTGCAATTCGGCTTTCTGGCGGGCCAGGTCCGGAAGCTTCAGGCCGCCGGCATAATAGGCCGACTGGCTGTGATCCGCCAGCCCCAGATATTTCCAGCCCCGCTCCCGGGCTGCGCCCACCAGTTCCGCCAGGGAATTGACTCCGTCGCTGTAATGAGAATGCACATGGAAACAACCCTGGATGTCGTCGGCCTGGATGAGCCGGGGAAGCTTTCCCTGCGCCGCAGCCTCGATCTCCCCCAGGCCCTCCCGCAGTTCGGGGGGGATAAAAGGCAGGCCCAGGCCGCGATAGATATCCTCCTCCTGTCCGCTGGGCAAAAGCCGGTTCTGATTGAACAACCCCTGAGGTGATAACTGCAACCCCCCTTGGGCGGCCTGCTCGGTAAGCTGATCCAGATGATCAGGGGAACCGGTGCCAAACAGCCAGGCGGCCCCGAAGGTCTGCAAATTCGTCAATTTCAGGACAAACCGCATGCCTTTGGTAAAAGTGGTTTCGAGGTGAGCAGGCAGGCCCGGCGTCACGTGAAAGCCGGTAAAAAGCCGCTCGTAGGCGGAAAGGGACCCTTCGGGCTCGGGAATGGCTGCCACCAGAACTATGGTGTCATCCACTTCCAGACCCCGGCGTACCCCGCCGGCCATCTCAGCCCGGAGAATTCCCTCTTGGCGGCGCAGTTGCTCTAAGAGTTCTTGCGCCAGAGGCAGAAGATCCCCCAGGCGGAAAAGGCCGGCATAGCGTTTGACCCGCTCCAAACCGGATTTTAGTTTTTCCTGGGTCTTGGCCCCAAAACCAGGGAGGCTGACCAGACGGTTTTCCTGGATGGCGTATTCCAGCTCTCCCAAACTCCCGATCTGGAGCTTATCGTGCAGGATTTTTGCCTTCTTGGGACCCAGGCCAGGCACCTGCAGCAGCTCCAGCAAGCCAGGGGAGATTTTCTCTCTTAGCTTTTGAAGAGTGCGGCACTCATCTTTTTCGGTCAACTCGGCAATGACGGCCGCGATGGACTTGCCGATGCCTTTTATATTGGACAATTCCCCCCGCCGCACCACTTCGCCCAAATCCCCCGGGAAGGTGAGGACGGCCCGGGCCCCCGACTCATAGGCCCGCACTTTGAAGGGGTTCTCCCCGGCCAGTTGCGAGAGGAGAGCAATCTCTTCCAAAGCGGCGGCCACTGCTTTTTTGTCCATTAATACCAGTTGGCCAGCGTCAGGATGGTATCGGCATAAGCGTCGGAGTGATTATAGGCCAGAACGGCCCGGCGCCAGGTGTTGGGCCGGCCCTGCTGAAAACCGCTTTTGTGCAGATAATTGGCGATGCTGGCGATGGCATCCGGATGAGTAAACAGGTCTATCTGCCCATCGCCGTCACCATCCTTGCCGCACCTGACCAGGCTGGAGGGCAAAAATTGGGCATAACCCATGGCCCCGGCCCAGGAACCATAGTACTGGTAGGGATCAAGGTTATTTTTCTGGCAATATTGCAGGAAGGTCTTGAGCTCCCGTTGGGCCCAGGCGGCTTTCTTCTTGAGGCGACTGCGGAGTCTGGTCGGCAAATCAGTTTCCCGGATGACCTCGGGCGTATCCATTACCGCCAGGGAGGCAAACACATTGAACACCGAATGCTTCCCCGTGGTTTTTCCCAGGCCGCTTTCCACGGTGAGGATGGCCACAATCACTTCGGGGCTTACCCCGTATTGCGCCCGGGCTTTGGCCAACTGGCTGTGGTGCTCGTTGAGATATTGACGCCCCTTGGCCACTACGGAAGGTTTCAGAAAATGCTCGTAATCCCCCGGCCGTTCCCTGCGCAAGGTGGCGATTTTTTTGACAATATCCGGTTGAAACTCATTGCGCGGGTCGGCGAAGACCTTGAGCACATAGTCCTTGTCCAGCCCTTGTCTGATCAGTTGGTACTTGAGGTCGGCATAGGCCGCTGGCGTCTGAGCTCCCTGCCCTGCCAACGGTATGAACAAGAGGATGACCAGGAAAAAACCAATTCCCCATCTGCTAAAAACCATGTTTCTCCCCCTGAAAAACGTGCTTCACGCTAACCCGATTCCCCGGTTTTGTCAAGGTGAGGGGCCTTGTCCGGCTACCTCTCTTCCACTGAGAAAAAAACTTGCCGGGAGGTCCGACCAACCTGTTACAATGGAACGGCTAATTAGAAAGACAGTAAATGTAGCCGCAGGCTTCAGCCGGCGCAAATAGCCTTCCCTGGCCAAGCGGCCACGCAGCCTAAAGGCTGCGGCTACGGAAAAGCTCTCGAGCACTTTAGTCAGATGACCAGTAAACCCCAGCCCAAATCCCGTCTCTGGCGGGAGGTTAAAGGATCGGTTCAAGCCGACGTGCCGCTGGCCCCGCTTACCACCTGGAAAATCGGCGGACCGGCGCAGTTCCTGGCCGTTCCCCAGGACTCGGAAGACGTGTTCGCCCTG
>CAZLRL010000296.1:1503-4203 GCA_964561645.1 uncultured Desulfobacterales bacterium | reverse complement strand
GTGCAGGTGGCCCAGAGCTTCGATGATCTCCTCAACCTGACCGGGGTCATTCTCACCAAGGTGGAAGGCGACGCCCGGGGCGGCGCCGCGTTGTCCATGCGCTCGGTCATCGGCAAACCCATCAAGTTTTTGGGCACCGGAGAAAAACTGGACGCCCTGGAGGTCTTTCACCCCGACCGGCTGGCCTCCCGCATCCTGGGCATGGGCGATATGCTCACCCTCATCGAAAAGGCCCAGGAAACCTTTGATGCCGATCAGGTCAAAGTCCTGGAACGGAAAATCCGGGAGGAAGGCTTTACCCTGGAGGACTTCCGCCAGCAGCTTCTCCAGATCAGAAAGATGGGACCCCTGGAGGGCCTGCTGGAGATGATCCCGGGTCTGGGAAAAATGAAGGCCCTGAAGGGTGCCAAACCCGACGAAAAGGAACTCAAACGGGTGGAGGCCATCATCCTGTCCATGACCCCGGGGGAGCGGGCCAACCACCAGATTATCAGCGGCAGCCGCCGCCGGCGCATCGCCAAAGGCAGCGGCACCACGGTGGAGGAAGTCAACCGTTTACTGAAAAATTTCGCCGCCACCCAGAAAATGATAAAACAGATGGGTAAGGCGGCCAAGAAAGGAAGAATGCCTCTACCTGGAGGCCTATTTTAGTTTCGGCTTTCTGTCGCTTGTTTTTCGAGGCCAGATGGTGACAGATGTTCGGCATGGCGGTAACGTTGCCCTAACCGAGCCCTGGTCATAATTTTTAATCTGACCGAAAACAAAAAACAGAAAACCCCAACCAAGGAGGACTAAACCGCGCTCATGGCATTACGAATCCGGTTGGCCCGTTACGGCGCCAAGAAAAAACCTTTTTATCGCATCGTGGTGGCGAACAATGAATCTCCCCGGGACGGCAGGTTCCTGGAGATCATCGGCACCTATGACCCCCGCCAGCAACCCGCGGCGGTGACAGTGAAAGAAGACCTTTTGTCCTTGTGGGTGAACCGAGGCGCCAAGCCGACGGATACGGTGGCCAGCCTGCTGAAACAGTGGAAGGCTTCTGCCCCGGTGGCCCCTGGGGGTTAAAAAGCCGGTCTCGGATCGCGCTAGGAAAATGAGCCCGCCCCATCCCAGACTGGAGGTGGCCAGCTATGAAAGAACTTATCAAGTTCATTGCCCAAGCTCTTGTGGATCATCCTGACGAGGTGGTTGTCAAGGAAATCGAAGGGGAACAGACATCGGTCATCGAACTGAAAGTGGCCAAAGAAGACCTGGGGAAGGTTATCGGCAAGCAAGGACGCACAGCCCGGGCCATGCGCACGATTTTGAGCGCAGCCTCCACCAAGATTCGCAAACGGGCGGTTCTGGAGATCCTTGAGTAAGCCGGCAAAATCCCCACCCGGCCTGGTGTCCCTGGGCCGGGTGAGGGGCGTTCACGGACTGAAGGGAATGTTGCGGGTGGGCCTCTCCAGCCGTGGAGATCTCGACCCGGAGACCTTTTTAGCTCTGGGCGAAATCCTGGTGGGGGAAGAACATTTTGCGGTCGTCAAGGCCAGCCGGGGGCGCAAACATGTGCTTCTCGGCCTGGCGGGGGTGGAAACCAGAGAGCAGGCTGAAGCCCTGGTCGGCCGTGAAGTCCAGGGGGAAGCCGGGCGCTTTCCGGAATTGCCCCCAGGGGAATATTACTGGTTCCAGATTCTGGGCCTGCCTGTGATTCATGCCGACAACGGCGCGGTTATCGGTCATCTGGCGGAAATTTGGCCCACCGGGGCCCATGACGTGTACGTGGTGCGCCAGGGAAATCGGGAGGTGCTGCTCCCTGCGGTGGAGGAGGTGATCCAGGAAATCGACTTGCAAGCGGGCTGTCTCAAGGTCCGGCCTCCGGAGGGTCTCCTGGACTTGTATGCGGATTGATCTGTTGACCCTGTTTCCGGAGTTTTTCCTGAGCCCCCTCGACCAGAGCATGCTGCGCCGGGCTCAGGTGCTGGGCAAGGTGGAATATCGGGTTTTAAATCTGCGGGACTTCGCCACGGATCGTCACCAGGTTACCGATGATCGGCCCTTTGGCGGCGGACCGGGTATGGTCATGAAGCTTGAGCCCCTGGTGGCCGCCATCCGCGGGGTACGGCAGGAGGACCCGGACACCAGGGTGATTCTTCTGGCGCCCGCGGGTCGACTGTTTGACCAGGACATGGCCGTGGAGTTGGCCCAAGCTCCGAGCTTGCTGCTCATCTGCGGCCACTACGAGGGAGTGGACGAGCGCGTCCGCCACTTCATCGACGACGAGATTTCCATCGGGGACTATGTGCTCACCGGCGGTGAGATTCCCGCCCTGGTGGTAGTGGACGCGGTGACCCGCCTGGTTCCCGGGGTGCTGGGCAACGAAGCGGCCACCGCGGAGGAATCGTTTCAAACGGGGTTGTTGGAATACCCTCACTATACCAGGCCCCGGGAGTTCGAAGGGCACCCGGTGCCGGAGGTGCTCCTGAGCGGCGACCATGCCCGGATCGCCCGCTGGCGACGGGAGCAGGCCCTGCGGCGCACCCGGGCCCTGAGGCCGGAGTTGCTGGAAAAGGCGACTCTGAGCTCGGAAGATCAAGAATTTTTGGCAACACTTCCGGAAGTTAATGGAAAGGATAGGTAAATCGGCTATGCAAAGGTTGGAACAACTCTCCCGAGAGCAGATGCGGGCGGATCTCCCCGACTTTCGCCCGGGAG
>CAZLRL010000296.1:0-1493 GCA_964561645.1 uncultured Desulfobacterales bacterium | reverse complement strand
GCATTGTGGAAGGGGACAAGGAACGCATCCAGGTTTTTAAAGGCGTGGTCATCCGGAAACGGGGCGGGCTCATCGGGTCCACCTTTACGGTGCGCAAAGTCTCTTACGGCGTCGGGGTGGAACGGATTTTTCCCTACCATTCCCCCAACATTGAAAAAGTGAAAATTCTCAGTCGGGGCAAGGTGAATCAGAGCCGCATTTATTACCTCAGGCAGCGGTCCGGCAAGTCGGCCCGCATCAAGGAAAAGCGGTCCAAGCCGGCATGAGCAAGCACCGGGGCGGCAGCCAGGTTTTTGCTGACCCGGAAACCTATTGGCGCGGCCAGGGCGTGAGCCTCATTGCCGGCGTGGACGAAGCCGGACGGGGACCCCTGGCCGGTCCGGTGGTGGCGGCCGCGGTGATCATGCCGCCGGACCTGAACTTCCCGGACCTCACAGACAGCAAGCGCCTGCTCCCTGAGACCCGGGAAGCCCTGGACGCCGAAATTCGCGCCCGAGTTCCGGCTTTTGCCGTCATAGAAGTGGGAGCCCGGGAAATCGAACGCCGGGGAATTCTCGCCGCCAGCCTCAAAGCCATGGCCCTGGCGGTCAAAACCCTCCAGATTCTACCCGAAATGGTGCTGGTAGACGGCCACCAGCCCCTGCCCCTGGCCTACCCCCAACAGCCGGTCATTCAAGGCGACGCCCTCTGTCCCGCTATATCCGCGGCTTCGGTTCTGGCCAAGGTGCACCGGGACCGGTGCATGACGGCCTATCATCGCGTCTATCCCCAATACAATTTCGCCCGCCACAAAGGCTACGCCACCCCCGAACACCTGGAGGCCCTGCGCTGCTGGGGCCCCTGCGCCCTCCACCGGCGCACCTTCCGGGGAGTAAAGGAGTGGGTGGCGGTGGAAACGATAAAAGAAATCTGAGCCAGTGCCAGGTTTCGTAATTCAACAAAGAATTCCTTATTCCTTCTGTAGCCGCAGGCTTTAGCCTGCGCTCATTTCAGTAATTATCTCAGCGAGCTAAGGCTTACGGCACCATTCAAAATAATTCTGAAACACGACATTAGCTGAAAGGATTCGTTTGGACAGAGAACTCCCAGGCCGAAATTAATCTGGTGGCACAGGCTTTCCAACCTGTGCTGGCGAAGGCTGGAAAGCCTGTGCCACCAGGCATCTTTAAAGCAATTAAGGAAGAATCTCCAGTCTTAAAATGAATTTTGCAAGAGGCTCTATGTTCTCAAACTTTCGTCTTTTTCCCTATTGCCCTTAAAACTATCCCTTGCCCCCTCCCTCAAGCTCCCTACTCCATCGGCAAGATTAAATGAGAGCACAGGTTTATCGCGGTGCCGGAACCGCCACAGGCTCGGCTCTCCCGAGTCGCCCGGTTGACAGTCCTGGCGCCATAAATTACATTTATACGTGGAAGTGCCTGGCTCACTGGTGGGGCCCCCGGACTTCAAATCCGGTGTGCTGTCTGAGGAAGGCGGCAGGTGGGTTCGATTCC
>CAZLRL010000295.1:0-4210 GCA_964561645.1 uncultured Desulfobacterales bacterium | reverse complement strand
TGATTGCGGTTGCCATCCGAAGATCACGATGTGTAGTTTTTATAGGGCGGCCCGCGGCCGCCTCTCCGGCGCACACGGCACGCCCTCTAACTGAGACGGGAGGCGGGATGCGCTCCGCCTTCCCGCCTTTGCGTTTAACCAAAAGCGGAACCACAGGCTTCCAGCCTGTGCAGAAATGTGGGGTGCGTCTTGCGCACCACAGATTTTTCTGAAGACTAAAGATAAGGCTCCGTTTTTATTTGTCATTTTGAGGGAGCCGCCAGGCGACCGAAGAATCTAAAATGTAGGGCGGGCACCGCCCGCCAATTCATTCCTCAAAACCCGAAACACTAAACTCATAGCTCACAGCTCATAGCTCATAGCTCTGATGGGCACCGCCCACCAATTACTTCTCAAAACCCCAAAACCTGAAACCCAAAACCCATGAGCTCCCCATCCCCACCCCCCTGGCCGCCCCTCTACAAAAAACTCGACGAAGGCCTGAACCAGGGCGTCTACACCGCCGCGGTGGCGCTGGTGGGTCTCAAAGGAGAAGTCCTCTGGCAGGCCGCCGTTGGCCAGGTGAGCCGGGAGCCGGACAGCCCGCCCACCTCCCTGGACACGCTCTTTGACCTGGCCTCCCTCACCAAGCCCCTGGCCACCGCCCTGGCCCTGATGCTCCTGGCCGATCGAGGTTTGGTGAAACTTGCCACCCCCCTGGGCGACATCCTGCCCGTGCCCTGGCTTCCCCCTGATAAAAAATCCCTGACCCTGCAAAGCCTCCTGGCCCACCGGGCCGGTCTCCCTGCCTGGCGCCCCTTTTATCAGGACTTGCTTGCCGCGCCGCCGGCCGCGCGCCCCGCGCTTGCGGCCCACCTGGCCGCGGGCGCACCCCTGGAATACGAACCGGAAACCGCCACCGTCTACAGCGACCTGGGCTTCATGCTCCTCAAGGCCGCGGTGGAGGAAGCCGGCGGCCGGGACCTGGACGCGTTTTGCCGCAAGGAACTTTACCAGCCCCTGGGGCTTACAACCCTGGGATTCACCCCCAAAAATCACCCGGGTTGGGAAAAACACACCTGCGCGGCCACCGAGGCGGGCCTCATTGCCGGCCGCGCCCTCACCGGCGAGGTCCACGACGACAACGCCTGGGCCGCCGGGGGCGTGGCCGGGCACGCCGGACTTTTCGGGACCGCGTCCGAGGTCTTTGCGCTGGCCGCCTGGCTTTACCGGGCTTACCACGGCCAGGGCGCAGGTTTGGAAATTACCCCGGAGACCGTGCGACAATTCCTGACGCCGGTGGCCCCGGGCGCCCGCACCCCGGGCTTCGACGTGCCCACCCCGGGTCACAGCTCCGCGGGCCGCTGGTTTTCCCCCCACAGCGTCGGCCATACCGGCTTCACGGGCACCAGCTTTTGGATTGACCTGGACCAGGGCCAAATGGTAGTTTTACTCACCAACCGGGTGCACCTGGGCCGCCATAACGACAAGATCAGGGCCTTCCGCCCCCGGTTCCACGAGGCCGCGTCCCGGGCCCTGGGCTTCACAGATGAAAAAATGTAGCCGCAGGCTTCAGCCTGCGCTCCGAGCTTGCCGGTAGCCGGGCATCTTGCCCGGGCAGGCACCCGGGCTGGCAGCCCGGGCTACCGGTTATAATTAGCAGGTTCGAGTCGAGGGTCGAGAAAATCGGTTCGCCTCTTTTCCCGTTCTGTTACTTGGGAAATTTTTTATAGGGCGGCCCGTGGCCGCCGCTACCGGCGTGCATGGCACGCCCTATAATTGTCATTCTGAGGAAGCGCCGCGACCGAAGAATCCCATAATTGCCGTAAAGATGAGATCCTTCGCTGCGCTCAGGATGACAGCTTGATTTTCGCAGAGATCTCAACTTTGAACTTTGAACCTTGAACTTTACCTCCTTGACCATGACAACACCAACTTCCCACATCCACCTCCTGGGCATCTGCGGCACGGGCATGGCGGCCCTGGCCGGCATCCTGAAGGAACTGGGCCACCGGGTCACCGGCTCCGACGAGCACGTCTATCCGCCCATGAGCACCTTTCTGGAAGGCCGGGGCATCCCCCTCCAAAACGGCTATGACCCCGCCAACCTGGAGCCCCGCCCCGACCTGGTGGTGGTAGGGAACGTCATCCGGCGGGAAAATCCCGAAGCCCAGGCCGTGGAAGGGCTGGGGCTGCCCCGCCTCTCCCTTCCCGAAGCCCTGAACCGCTTCCTGGTGGGGGACCGCCAGAGCCTGGTGGTGACCGGCACCCATGGCAAGACCACCACCACTGCGCTTCTGTCCTGGCTGCTGTTCGCCGCCGGCCGGGACCCCGGCTTCATGGTGGGCGGCCTGGCCAAAAATTTCGCCGCCAACTACCGGGTGGGCCAGGGCCCTTACGTGGTCCTGGAAGGGGACGAATACGACACCGCGTATTTTGACAAGCGCCCCAAATTTGTCCACTTTCATCCCGCGGTCGCCATTTTAACTTCGGTGGAATTTGATCACGCCGACATCTACCAGGACCTGGACCACGTCACTGCGGCCTTTGAATCCTTTCTGGCCCAGCTCCCCCCCGCCTCCCGCCTGCTGGCCTGGGGGGACGCTCCCCTGGTGCGCCGGGTGGCGGAAAAATCCGCCTGTGCCGTGAGTTTTTACGGTCTGGAAAATGACTCGGACTGGCGCGCGGTGGACCTGGCTCCGGGGGCCGGGGGCATGCACTTCAGCGTCCTGCGCCAAGGCAAAACGTGGGGCCGGTTATGGACGCCCCTTCTGGGCGCCCACAATATCTTAAACTCTCTGGCGGCCCTGGCCGCGGGCGCCGAGATCGGCCTGGGACCGGAAGAACTGGCCCCGGCCCTGAAATCCTTTCAGGGCGTCAAACGCCGCCTGGAAACCGTGGGCGAATACCGGGGCATCCTGGTTATGGAAGATTTCGCCCACCACCCCACCGCGGTGGCCGCCACCCTGGCCGCGGTGCGCCGGGGCTATCCGGACCGCCGCCTGGTGGCCATCTTTGAACCCCGCACCAACACCTCCCGCCGGGCCATCTTCCAGGAGCCCTACGCCCAGGCCTTTCTAGAGGCCGACCTGGTCATTGTGCGGGAGCCCCCCGACCTCTGGAAGGTGCCCGAAGGCGAGCAATTCTCCTCCGCCCAACTGGCCGCGGACCTGACCGCCCAAGGTAAACAGGCCTTGGCGTTTCCCGACACCGACCGCCTGCTTGAGGGCCTCCTGCCCCTCCTCCAACCCCATGACCTGGCCCTCATCATGAGCAACGGCGACTTCGACCACCTGGTGCCGCGGGTGTGCCAGGCGCTGGGCGGAAAGGAAGGTGGGGGAGGGGGCTAAGGGAATGACCTTCGCCCTTCTCCTTAAAGATTTCTTTTTAGTGATCAGTGATCAGTAACCAGTAACCAGTAATCAGAGGGGGAGGATAGTTTCGCCCACAGGAGAGAACTCAGCGGAGTACTCCGCTACTAGCAACACTCTGATCGGGAAATTTGTCATTCTGAGGGGGGGTGCGGCAGAAGAATTTAGAGAGACGAAATGGCGGAATGCGCTTCGCTTTCCCGCCCTACAGCCTAAGCCAAAAATATCACCAAAATATAAGAGATCATACCAGGGCCAATTAATGGCAGCTGAGCTGATCGCCGATAGCTGATCACTGATTACTGATTACTGATTACTGATTACTGGCTCACACCTCTGCGGGCTGGTAGCCGGCGGGGGTAATGATGGCGTAGTAGTAAGGCGGCCCCACTTCTTCTTTGAACTCGGCCTGTTTTTCCAGGAATTCCTTGCTCAGCACCAGAAGCTCGTCCAGCCCCTCATTGGCGGCCAGGGCCTTGAACAGGCGCATTTCCATGCCCAGATTGCGGGGCATGACCACCTGGTTGGTGACGGGTATGATCGACAGGGGCTCGTTTTCTTCGCTCCCCAACAGATACAGCCGGTAGCCCGGCGGCGGGTAGTCCGGCGAGTAGCCCGCCATGATGAAGTACAGGCGCCGAAACCCCCCGCGTTCGGCCCCCCGCTGGTGCAGATAGCGGTGAAAACCCCGGGTGAGGAACTCCAGCGCGAATTCCACCATGTGTTCCAGGTCGTTGAGCCCCCGCCGCTGACTGATTTCGTGGCGCAGGGCCAGGGCGAGGGGCACGCTGACCCCGGCGCCGCCGCTCAGGACGGCGGAAAATCTCCCCAGGGGCAGGAGCTTTTCCACGTTGAAAAAT